>LMZT01000013.1 GCA_001567115.1 Candidatus Hinthialibacteria bacterium OLB16
GACCGGATTGAGGTGAATGGTCTGGACCACATTGGTCTGTATGGCTTGATTAGCAGCAAACACAGCCGCTGCAGCACGCCGGCCACCCTCTCCAGAGCAGCCGACCCGGCTTGGATCACCAGCCCGTATGGCCTCGGCAAACATGCGAATTTCTTCACCATAGGCTTTGAAGCGATCTTTGCCATCTCCAATGGAATCTCCGGTCTGGGCACCCTTTCCGGTCGAGTGAGTCACCGCAGCCGGTTTTCCAGCCTTGCCTTTGGCAACCCCGACTTCGGTCTTTTTGGCTGCTTCTTCCGCTTTGGCCTCTTCGGTTTTGACCAGAGTGCCCTCAGACTCACCTGTCAGGAACACGGTTCCTTTGGTTCCCATGATCTGGTCATAGTAATCATCGAAGGCATTGGTGGTGATGGCGGTGAATGTAAACACACGGTCAGTCGGGTAACGGAATGTCACATAGGCATGGTCCGCCAGGTCGCGTTCATCCTTGTAGTGGTAAATTCCTCCAACACCGCAGACAGTCTCCGGGGGAGCGCCCCAGAGCCAGGTGGCCACATCGATCTGATGGCTTCCCAGTTCGCTCATCAGGCCATGCGAAAACTTGGAGTAAAGCCGCCAGTTGGCCAGCTGGTCCGGGGTTTCATATCCATGTGAAACCCAGTCGAAGTTGGGATCTTTTTCTTTCAGCATATCGAAATAATGGGTGATTTTCTCGGGGGTGGGCATTGCCACAAAGGCTTTTGGTTTCAGGTCCGGCAATTTCTTGCGCAGCCAGTCGAGGGGTGACTCGCCCCATCTTTCTTTGAGCAGCTCATTTTCCCAATCGGGAACATTGCGCCACTCATTGTTGCGGTGCCAGAGAGAGCGGATGTGGTAGACATCGCCGATTTCTTTATCCTCGACCCATTTTTTCGCACGCTGGTAAAGAGGATTGGCATGGCGTTGATGGCCGACAGCCAGGACGAGATTGTTTTTCCGGGCTGTGCTGATCATCTCATCGCAGTGCTCGAGTGAATATGCCATTGTTTTTTCGCACAGGACATGCTTGCCCGCGGAAAGGCATTTGACTGTCAGCGGGCCATGGGTATGCAGCGGGGTGGCGATGATGACCGCTTCGAACCCTCCATCGGAGAGCATTTTATCGACATCATCATAGACACGCACCTGGGGGTTGTAGCGGTATTGAATGACCGCCTCCCCCAGCAGGCGATGGTCCGGGCGGAAATCACACATCGCATTGAACTTGATGACAGAAGGGTCTGCATTCTCAAGCAGCACACGGCCCTGATTGCCAGTGCCGATAATGGCTGCCTGAAGCGGCCTGGCCTGGAGCGCAGCATAGGTGTACGCTCCGGCGGCAGGCAGTACCGCGGCTGCCTTCATGAAATTCCTTCGCCCAATCACCAATCTTTCCTTCTCCGGCATCGGTTTCTCCCTTATTCTGTTGACAGTGCAGGTTGCCTGAACCTTTCCTGTCTGGCTGACAAAATCGATCGATCCTCAATGTGCTGCTGCAATCACCTCGGGCAGATTGCAGGGTTGTACTGTATTGGTCCGGATGGTTTCATTGGCGGCAAAGACCGCAATCGCCGCCTTTCGGCCATCCTGCCCGGAACATCCAACCAGGGCCGGGTTTCCGGTCCGGCAGGCTTCGGCAAACATGTTGATCTCGATGCCATAAGCTTTAAAGCGTTCAGTGCCATCCATCAGCGGGGCAGCGCTGCCCAATTTCAGGTTGGATTCACCGGTGACAAGAACCGGTTTTTTGGATTTCTTGTCGGTGGCAATGGCCACTTCCGCAGTCCGGGGTTCTCCCTCTTTGAACAGCAGGCCATCTGATTCTCCTGTGAGATAAATGGTCCCGAGTGTTCCCATGACCTGATCATAATAATTATCAAAATCATTGGTTGTGATGGAAGAAAAGACCAATGTGCGGTCTCCCGGGTAACGGAAGGTGGTGAAGACATGGTCAAAGACATCTCTGCCATCATTTTTGTAATGGAAGATGCCGCCAGCACCCACGACACTTTCCGGTGCAGACTTCCACAGCCAGTTGCAGGCATCAATCTGGTGGCTGCCCAACTCACTCATCAATCCATGCGAAAACTTGTGATAAAGCCTCCAGTTGGCCATCTGGTCCGGGGTTTCATAACCATAACGGGTGCAATCGAATTCCGGATCCTGTTCATGGAGGTATTCAAAATGGAGGTTGATTTTCTCGACAGTGGACATTTTTTTGAAGTCTTCCGGCTTGGCATCCGGCATCTTCTTCCTAGCCCATGAAAGCAGGGTGCTGCCCCAGACTTCCTTGAGATAATCATTTTCCCATTCCGGGATGTTGCGCCATTCGTTATTGCGATGCCACAGCGAGCGGATATGGTAAATATCTCCAAGAAGGCCTTCATCGATCCAGCCCTGGGCCTGAAGGTAAAGCGGATTGGCGTGGCGTTGATGGCCAATCGCCAGAACCAGCCCATTCTTTTCGGCGGCCTGGATCATTTCATCACATTCCCCGACTGTGTATGCCATGGTTTTCTCGCACAGGACATGTTTTCCCGCGGAGAGGCATTTCAGGGTGAGTGGCGCATGGGTATGAAGGGGGGTGGCGATCAGGACAGCCTCGAACCCTCCATCGGAGAGCATCTTGTCCACATCGGAATAGACCCGCACATCGGGATTGTAACGGCTTTTAATGACACCGGTTCCGAGAGCACGATGGTCCGGCCGAAGGTCACAGCAGGCTTTGAAGGTAATATGCCCCGGATTGGCATTCTCCAGCAGCACCCGCCCCTGGTTGCCGGTTCCAATAATGGCTGCCTCCAGCGGCTTGGCCTGGCTGGCTGGAAATTCGCGCTCAGTCCATTTTGGATAAAGCATGGCTGCCCTCTCGAAGTTGCGGCGGCCAACGATTATTTCTTCCTGTTTCAGCATGAGTCTTGTCCTTGTGGCGGGATATAACCTCTACGAGGCTCTCCTACTTTGAAGTATCCACCCGTTGCAGCTTTGTTTCAAGCACATTCATTCCAGAATCAGGATGCCAGAAGAAACCGTGTACTATTCAACGGCACGCCGGGTTCCGGGCGCATCAATTGGAATTCCCTGGGCACAAAATGGACAGTCTGTTTCGCTAAAGGTCGGAAAGCGAACCTCCAGGAGGCTGAAATAAGGGACCTCTTCACCAAAGGGAGATTGCCTGCCCGAACGATTGAGAATCGAACAGATCCCAGCCAATCTGCCGCCTGCCGCAATGGCGAGTTGCGCTGCTTCCATCACGGAGCCGCCTGTGGTGACCACATCCTCGACTGCGATGAATGGCTTCCCTTCCGGAACGCTGAACCCCCTCCGGATCGACATTTCTCCCTGTTTGCGTTCGGCGAAGATGTGGGGAGTTCCCAGGGCGCGTGCCAGCTCATGGCCGATAATCATCCCCCCCAGCGCCGGGGAGAGCACCCATTCCGGCTTGAGGTGTGAAACGAGTCCGGCAACCTTCCGCCCGCACCATTCGGCGCGAACCGGATCCATCAGCAGCAGGGCACACTGGAGGTAGGAATCGCTGTGCAACCCGCTTGCCAGCCGGAAATGGCCCGAGAGGAGCGCCCCGGAGGCCGAGAGGTATGACTGCAGCTGGCCAAGATCGGCGGCATCGAGAACAGATTCGAAACGGGGGGCTTCGGTGTGAGACATAGGCATGGAATCTCCTTTAATCGATCGGATAAGAATAGCAGGTGGAGAAAGAAACCGGGATCCCTGTGGAAGGATGTTTCGATGGCTTGCCACTGGCCGGCTGCTCCATGTCCGGAAGTGAATCAGATACCCGCTTGGATTCCATCCGGTTCGAGATCATGATTTTCAGAATGCTCTGATCGACAGGAGGAATCGGCTATGGTGCGATTCGGTGGCCCGTTGTTTCAGGATTGTTCCGATCCGGATCGGTGGATCGAAGCGCTCCGCAAAAAAGGGTATACAGCGGCCTATTGCCCGGTTGGGAATGAAGCCGGCAGCGATACGATAAAAGCTTTTTCGAATGCGGCGGAAAAGGCCGGGATCGTCATCGCGGAGGTAGGCGCCTGGAGCAATCCAATCGGCCCGGACTCTGCAAAAAGCAGGGAAGCGATTGAGCATTGCCGCAAGCAGCTGGCGCTGGCAGATGAAATCGGGGCACGCTGCTGTGTGAATATCACCGGCTCGCGTGGAGACCCCTGGGCCAGCCATCATCCGAAGAACCTGACACAGGAAACTTTCGATCTGATTGTCCAGACAACACGATCGATTGTCGATGCAGTCAAACCGAAACGCTCTTTTTTTGTGCTGGAGACCATGCCCTGGATGTATCCGGATTCAGTCCAGTCCTACAGCGATTTGATCCATGCGATCGATCGTGAGCAGTGTGCGGTTCATTTCGACCCGGTCAACCTGATCAACAGCCCTTCCCGATATTATGGCAATGGACCGTTAATCCATGAATTTGTGGATCGATTGGGATCGATGATCAAAAGCTGCCATGCCAAGGATATTATCCTCGGCCCGGAATTCATGGTGCATTTGAATGAGTGCCGTCCAGGAACCGGTTCCCTGGATTACGCCACATTTCTCCGGGAGATTCACCAGCTTCCAGGTGAAGTTCCGATCATGCTGGAACACCTTTCCGATGAGGCGGAATATGATCTGGCTGCACAGTATGTCCGTTCGGTCGCAGAAAAGAGGGGATTCCGATCTGATTCGGAAAATCTGGAATACCCCATAAAAAAATGACTGAGGGATGCGATGGAAAACTCGTCCGATAGACCCCATCCATTTGCCGGCCGGATCGAAGATTTCATCCGCGGAAATCCAGCAGCCGCAGCAAAGATCCAGCACATCGAAGTCACCGGCTCTGATGCCTGGGATTTGTGTGTGAGTGTAGGCTGGGCCGGCCTTGGAGGCATGATCATTCGCCGGGCGGCCCCAGAGGATCTGAGCGCCTTGAGGGAATTCCTCATGGAGGGGCTGAGCGATCACAGCCGCTTCCTCTTTGCCCCCTATCCTTATGAGGATGATCTGGGGGCTGCTCTGGAGGCGGTTTTATCGACCAGCGAGGAAAGGAACATACTGCTCTACCATGCCTGGCTGGGTGATAAAATCATCGGACACTTTTTTCTGGGGAGATTCGGAGAAGCCATCCCGGATCTGGGGATCGCGATTGCAGACCATTGCCATGGGATCAAGCTGGGGCACCTGTTCATGACTCTGCTGGTGGGGGTTTGCGCAACTGCAGGAAAAGAGGCAATCGATTTGACCACCAATCCCCAGAACCATGCCGGCTTTCATCTGTACAAAAAGATTGGATTTGAGCATATCGGGGATCGTGAAATTACTGTCGGCAATGGAATCCAGCGAACCGAGCATGAAATGAGATACCGGTTTATTAAGCCGGTGTGAATGGGTTGGATTTCCAGCGAATCAGTAAATCAGCAGCAATGGGTATGCGGGAGGGGCGAAAGGGGGATTTCGCGATATCAGGCTGCTGAAGCCCTGCGAATGATGCTGGCACCATGCGGCATAGATGATTCCCCCGGCAGCCCCCAGCGAGGGAAGCCCCAGCCAGGCTGCCGGATCGGCTGAATAGGAATCAAATGAACTCCAGGTTTGCCCCGAGTCAGAGCTTTTCAGAATCTCGAGGCGGGCGGCCGGGCCATTCCCCTCGATGAATCCGAGCACCATCTGATTCCCATCGGCAGCGATAACCGGAGAAACGAGCGATCCCTCGGCCTCCGCCAATTTTCGGCGTGTCCAGGAGCTTCCTCCATTGGTGCTGCGGATGATCATCAGGGCAGGATTGGTGAGGGTGTCTTCCTGCCATACCAGGCAGATCACCTGGCCTGAGCAGGCAATGGCGGGGCGTTCCGATGCAAATGAATCCACCACGCTCATGGCTGTGGCGCTGGACCAGGTTCCCCCATAGTCCAGGCTGCGCTGGTAATAGATTTCCGGCTGGCCATGGCGCCAGTCTTCCCAGGCAACATAGACCTGATTCCCTGATACGCACATGGTGGGGTGCCGGCAGTCCTGGCTGGAAACAGCCAGGCTTTTCTCCGCGGTCCAGACCGTTCCCTGGTCGAGGGAGGTCCTGTAACGAAGCGCCATCAAGCCACTCGAAGAATCGGTCCAGGCCAGGCAGACACGATTTCCGGAAGCGGCCAGTGCAGCGCCTCCAGCCCCTGTGTGCCAGTCCGACAGGGCTTCTGAAGGCTGCCAGGACTGGCCCTGGTCCATGCTGCGCATCAGGTGGATTCTGCCGAATCCGGAACCCTGGTTTTCTGTCCAGGCCACGAGCAGTGCTCCACCCGAACGGGTACCCAACGGATAGAGCGCGTCTCCGTAGCCCGCTTCGATCGTGGCTGGTGAGGACCATTGGGAGCCATTCCAGTATCTCGAAAGCAGGCGGTAAAAATCATCTTCGAACTGGGACCAGACAACACACACCGATTCTCCAGAGGGGAATACCTGGGGAGACAGGGCTTCTTCGCCGGCAATAGAAATCTGCATCCGGCCGGTGGTTGGATTGGGCTGGCCGTGTGAAAAACCAATCGAAAGGACAAACAGGAGAAAAAACACAGAAATCATCCGGATCCAGGTTCTGGACACCGGGGAAAGAGAAAATCGCTGGCTCCCTGTGAACATTCTTCCGGCTCCTAAAAATGAATCGCCCACCAGCCCGAATCGAGCCAGCTGACAAACTGGTTGAATTTGGAGGAAGCCCAGGGGGCAAAGCTTATGAAAGAGGGAGAGCCCAGCATCAGGTTGGTGAACTGGGTTCTCAAAGTATTCTGGAGGGCGGAGTTGGCTTTGTTTTCGACCGCCTGTCCGAGGATCTCCATCGCCCGTGCGGTGATCAGCAGCCATTCCAGCTCGTTCTGCCTGGCAGCCGGGAGCAGGCTGAGTGAATTTTCAACTAATTGGCGGATCTGTGTGCCTTTGGCCTGCATATCCTGCGCAGCGCTCCCATCGGTCGTAAAGGTGTCGAGCAGCAGGAGAGCCTGCTTCAGCTGGACTGCAGCCTGTTTGTTCGAATTCGCAATCCACTGGGCATATTCCAGGACCGGAAGGCTCTCGGCGGCATCCTTATCCCAGAAGAATCGTGAAGCGAAGTAAGTGTTGGGGAACTTGGAGCCTTCCTCGATCCTCATGCAGTACAGGGCTTTCACGCCGCGGCTGGCCCCAGTGGCAGATGAGGATTTGAGGTACTTGAGCAAGGGCAGCAGGAAGGGATAGCCGGTTTCGACATTGGTTTGAAAAACAAAACCATTCAACCGAAAGCCTCGGGAGCTGGCCTGATTCAGGCTGGTATCGCCATGCTCGACTGAATCGGCGACTGTGATCCGGTCCATTCTTGAGGCATAACTGGCTTTCAGCAAGTCGAGGAACTGCTGGCGGTAATAGACCTGGTATTCCGGTTCAAGCACCCACACCGGCCACATCATCACTGTTATCTTCGCGGCCGGGTTCTTCTGCTGGATGATGGCATCGAAGGTGCTCACCTGCTCCATGAGGCGTTCGGCCTGGTGATTCCTGCAGTCATAGTGATCCGATCCGCAGAAACATCCACCGGGATCATAAAACCAGATCTGGAACTCATCCGCATCCTTGAACCATTCGAGCTGGTTTTCATAGACATCGATCATGAGGTCTCTGGCGCCATTCCAGGTGGTTCCATTAAAGGAAAAGGAATTCGGGACCGATTGGCACAGGACCGGGAATCCATACGTGACATACGGAATAGTCGCCTTGAGGAGGTTTCTATGGGCATTGAAGATGTCTTTGGGAACCAGGGTCGCACTGAACAGGTAAGTCACTTTCAGCCCACGCAGGTGGGCATAGCCAATCATTCTCTTGAGGCGTTCATGCAGGATTCTGTTACGGTCCGTGTTGCAGAAGGGAGAGGGGGGGAAATACACTTCAGAATCCCCCCACAGGAAGAAGTAAAGGTGAGTCATCTGGGAGCAGACCAGCTGATCGACCCAGTATTCCCACTGCGAATCAGTCCAGTTATCGGGGGTGAGCGAGCCAAAGCTGATCCCATAAGCGATGTTGTAATAGACAGCCCGTTCTTCGATATCAGGCCTGAAATAATTTTCGAACCGTACCAAGCTCAGAGGGGAATTTTCCACATCCAGATACAGGCGGCCCCCATCCGCCTGGAAATGAGTCCTCAGGTGTGAGACCGCATACACAGCCCCGAGGCTCTGCCATCCGGCACCGATCCAGACCTTGCGGCCGACTGCTTTCTCATTGGGATAGACCGCGGTGAAGTATCCTTGTTCCTGGACAAATTGCGGATCGGATGCAAATGGGCTGGTGATTGAATGCGTATCCAGGATTTCTTTCAGGAAACTGTTGCCGGAGTACTGTCCCACCACGATCAGATCCGCTTCGGACTGCATTTCAGGAGTGATTCCAGTTGCCGAAACAATGGGGACATCGAATGCCAGCAGGGTGGAGAGATCGGTCTTCAGCCTGTTGATATTCTGCCGCTCCGGCACAGACATCGATTCGCCGCAGACAATCAGCCAGTTCCTTCCGAGTTCCGGTGGCAGATGGAGCTCCCCGACACGGCGTATCACCAGGGCATCCAGTTCGAAGAGGTCTGTCGTGCTGCCCGCATCCCCCAGAGCGGTGATCTCCAGCAGGTGGGTGCCCATCGAAAAAGAAAAATCCATTGTTTGGACCAGGATCTTTTTCGTTCTGAGGCTTTCAATCGGCCCTTGCGGGTGGCAGGTCACCAGTGGTTTCCCATCCCAGGTGATGACTCCACCCGCAGATTGCATCGAGTTGGTCCGGAAACCGATTTCGATCTCTACAAACGGGGCACGAGTGCAGTCTTCTTCGAGGAAAACCGACAGAGAAACCTTGCCGGGATACCCGAGGAACTGGTCAGCCGATGCCACCAGGGCATCCCTGTCTCCATCCAGGCCGGCATCCAGGCCGCCTTCCGTAAAGGCATCTCCAGCCCAGTTGCCACCCTTGAGAGAAAATACCTGCTCAAAAAATGAAGCGGCCGATCCGGGCTGAGTGAAGGCAGCAAGTCCTGTGAGAACAGTCAGGAAGGCAACCAGACGGCAGGGCAAAAGAAACAACCGCGGCTCCACGACATGAGACAATGAGCAAAGCCGCGGTTGTCTGATCAACTGATTCTATATCCTTTCAGTACAAGGCCCAATCCATCACAGGAGTGGAGGTTGTGCCTTTCACAGCGATGTAGTCAATCTCGATGTACCCGGACCCACCTCCGTGAGAAATGGTGAGGGTGTGAGGCCCATCGGTCAAACCATTCACAATGAAATCAACCGGGCGGACACTGGCATCCACCGAGTCAAACTGATCAATCACTCCGGAGCCGCCTGCGCCATTGTCGATGCTCCAGTTGTAGGTGGTGCAGATGTCCTGCTTCCAGCCGACCACAGCCACCGATGTGCCGTTGAAGGTCAGCGACAGAGTCGCAGCCGGGTCGGATGTGGTGGCACGGCTTCCGCCACTGGAATTGGGTTCCGGGTCAGCCACCACCCAGGATCCAGTGTATGCAAGGGCTGGATCGGTGTTTTCCACTTCGGTCACATCCGCCCAGCCATCATTGTAAACCTCAAAAAAGTCCAGGACGATGATCTGGGCTGCGCTCCGGTTGAGGTTGGTGACTTCCACTTTGTGAAGCCCACTGCTGAGAGAAACCGGTCCACTCAGTGGCAGGATGGGGCGGTCGCCTTGCGCGGGAGGGGCTGCCAGCCACCACCAGGAATCATAGGAACCCGCATAGGCCCCATCATCGACACTCCATCCGATAAATTCACCATTTCCATAACGCCAGATGCCGAGATCCACACCGGTTCCACAGAAAAGGAAGGTCATGGTCTGGGTTGCACTTTCGACCGGGTAATCAAAAGCATACACTTGATTGCCGGCGCTGGCTTCGGCATTGCCTTCCTGGTACCACTTGTTCCAGTGAATGAAGCCCATTTTATTGTCGGCAGGGCTTTTTGTGACCTCATAACGTGTTTTGGGAGGAGCATTGTTGATGACCTGTAAGGCATCGAGAATGATCAGATCCCAGCCGGTTCCACCGCCGCCATTGGTGAGAGTGAGTGTGTGAGCTCCATAAGGAAGCCCCTGAGCCAGAACAACCGGGGCGCGAAAATTGGTGGAAGCTCCACCGAGACGGGTATGAGGAGGCAGGAGGGTTCCGCTCGCAAGGCCGCCATCGATGCTCCAGTCAATTTTGGTATCCCAGTCCCAGCGTGAGGACATGATCAGCATGACACCTGTCCCATTGAAACTGGCCTGGCAGGCAGCTCCCGCCCCCAAGGTGTAGCAGATGCTGCCACCATAGGCATATTTATCGGATTCCAGTGTGTTGTCACTGGCCGCCCAGGTGGCTGGGCCCCCGATATAGTACCAATTGACCTGGTCGATGAGGGTGGTCGGGACGCCATCATAAACTTCCAGGGCATCCAGGATGATGGTTTCATTGAGTCCCAGGCTGTTGTTGGTATCGACTTCAATAATATGGAAGCCTGAGGAAAGGGTTCCGGTGGCAGCCAGGACATAAGTGGTGTAACGGACACCGGGGCGGTCACCGGTATCGAAGTTGGTATCGATGATTCCCGAGCCACCGCTGCCGCCATCGATTTTCCAGGAGATCTGCCGGGTATTTCCCTGCTGGACGACTCGCAGAGCCAGGCCTGTCCCGACTCCCCACAGGTGCATCCCAGAGGCCTGCTGGTTAGCCCACAGGAAGCCGCCATTGTATGCGCCCGCATCGGCTTCATCCACCCACATGTCATAAGGGTAGCTGTTATGAGGATTGCCTTGAGGCGCATTTGAGAAATTTTTGACCACATCGAAAACCTGTGTCCCTGCCAGACCGGGGGATGCCCCCAGAAGACCCAAAAGGACAGTGATGATGACCAGCCGGACTACGTTCATTGTTTATCAGCCTCCTTTGCTGTTTGATGACCCTCGAATGCGGTTGGCAAGCCTGCGAACAATGCATCTCCCAGGGTGTCCTTCCAATTGCTTCAGACCATGCGATGGTGGAGTTGTGCAGAATCAGGGAGCCGGTTATTTCCTCATCGCCAGATCTTTCCGGAAAAAGATTAACTCTATCGATAGTCTCTCTCCAGAATCGGAATTTGTGACTGATTTTATCATACCGTATCGGAACAGTGTCAAGCAGAATTTTTCTGCGGGTCATTTCAGGAAGGCCCCCAGCGGACAGTATCGCCGTAGCTGACAGTCCCATTGGTCGGGGAATAGATAAATCCCAGGCGGGTGGCTTCGGGGATGCTGAGGACTGTAGCCCACTCACCATTGCCATCGAGTGTATCGGGACCCTTCCCCACCAGGTTCCAGGCTCCCAGGAAACGCATTCCCCCGCCGCCGGCCACCGACTGCCACCATCCCCCACAGAAAATATAGGAGCCATGTTTGACCGGGTACTCCCATTCCTCAGGGCCGAAAGGATCGACCGGAATTATCTTGAGATAGGCGGTGGGCGTGGTCAGCTCGAAATAGCGTGAGAGCAGTTCATCCTTGGCACCACGAGTCCATCTGTTGTTGCCGGGATATTCGCGGTAATCCCCACGGTACATTTCGAGCGCCACCGCGATGCTTTTGAATTCGGAGTAGTTCCGTGTCAGCTTGGCCCTGAGTTGAGCTTCGAGGAAGTTGGGCAGGGCGATCGAGATCAGGATCAGGATGATGGCGATCACGATCAGCAGTTCGATTAAAGTGAACCCGCGATTTCGGACTCCCACTGTCCGCCTCCTTTCATGACACCCGAATAACTCTATCGATAGTCTCTGCAAATGGCAAGCTCTTTTTCTGTGTCTGCTCCAATTTTTCCGGGAATAAGGCAGATCTGGGAGGCTTTTGCACTGCAGCACACTATCCTTGGAACCTGGGAGGCTGGACGCTTCTTTTGCTGGCTGAAAAAAAATCCTCGAATTTTGCTTGACAACACGGATGGCTGGTTTTACAGTCTTAGTGTATCGATACTGCTGAAAGCCACCCGGTGAACCGCAAGGAAAGAAATGAGATGGAGAAGCAGACTCGAAACTACATCATCCTGGGCCTTCTCGCAGTCGCATTAGCCGGCTTCGCATATCGCATGTACTCCCGCTGGGAAGCCATTCAACCCCCTCCGAAGTTCAATGTGATTCTTTTTGAGTGCAAGCGCTGCGGCAAGGAATCGGTTTACCCGCAGACCATGATCGCGCGCCCGGTTTGTGCTTACTGTGGCAATTTTGAAGGGGAGATTCGCCGAGAGATGCGGGCGGCGGGAAAAGGTGGCAGCAGTCCCGCCGGAAATGGATCCTGATCGAGGGTCTGTTCCATGAAGCCAGGAAAGGAAGGCATTGGGAGGATGAAAGATATGAGATTCAAGGGGCACTCCGGTTTCACCCTGATCGAGCTGCTGATCGTCATCGCCATCATCCTGATCCTGATCTCGATCGCCCTGCCCAACTTCCTCGAAGCTCAACTGCGTGCCAAGGTGACCCGAATGAAGGCCGACATGCAGGCCATGCACACCGCGATTGAAAGTTACCAGGTCGATTACCGGAATTACCCCTGTTCAGCGGTGGATCTGTATACCTGCAAGCGCAAGTGCCAGTATGGAGTTTACACCACCGGAGATGGACTGCGTGTGATTACAACCCCGGTCCGTTATATCGTCCGGGTTCCAGTTGACATCTTCAATCCCTGTGAAGACCTGAGCTGTTTCCCCGGAGAAAAATCACTGCTGTGGACCACAAAACCCGCCTGCAAAGGAACACCGGACTGGAATATGGTTCCCAACAATGGGTGGGGAATCGGCAGCCAGGGTCCGAATCAGGTCTGGGATTTCGCATTCGGGCCGGGGTACCAGGTGGATGCCATGTATGTTTATTCGCCCACCAATGGGACAGTGAGTGTGGGTGATGTGCTGGCCTATGGCCCCTGATCGAGCGTGACTCGATCGTACAGGCAGAATGTGCCGGGAGACAAACCCGGCAGCAGGCGCCATCTGGCCATGACTGGAATTCCCCGATCCGGAACTCAATTCATGCAGTTTCCACTCTCCATGGTAATCATTGCAGCCGCCCTGCTGGGTGGTTTTGTCCGGTCGGCGGAATCGAAGACGACTCTGCAGGTTTGGCACTGCTGGAGTGACCGCAACGGCCAGGAGGCCTGGGCGGCGATCCGTGATGGCTTTTGCTCCCTTCACCCCGGCATCGAAATCGAACTGCTGGTGGTTCCCTGGAACAATGCTCAAAAGCTGCTGACAGCCATTGTCGGTGGAGTTCCACCGGATGTGACCATGATCGACCGTCCGATCATGTCGCAGTGGGCCTCTCGAGGGGCATTGGTGCCACTGGATGATCTGATCGAACGCGACCAGCTGGATGGCGGGCAGTTTTTCAGGCACACCTGGGAAGAAACATTCTATGATGGGCACCACTGGGTTCTCCCATTCAACACCGATGCGCGTGCGCTTTTTTACAACAGGAAGTTTTTTCGGGAAGCAGGGCTGGATCCGGAAAAGCCTCCCAGGACCTGGGATGAGCTGAAGAGATATTCCGATCAGCTGACAGTTCTGGATTCCAAGGGAAAAATTCAAAGGCTCGGGTTTGCACCGCTGGTTTCGGCATCAGGCTTTGGGACTGCGGGGCTTGAAACCTATGCCTGGCAGCTGGGAGGGGAATCGGTTTCAGCCGATGGCACACGCGTGACGATGAACACAAAGGAGTGGCTCCAGGCGCTGGAATGGGCCATTGATTTTGTGGATCAGTATCCAGGAGGGGGATTGAAGGGCCTGCTGGGCTCCCTCGGGGATACCGGAGCCTATGGGCAGGATCCCTTTATTACAGGCAAGATTGCCATGTGGGAGCAGGGCTGCTGGTATCTGCGCACCCTCCGCAAATATGGCCCGGATGTGGATTTCGGCCTGGGTGATATCCCGATCCCGGAGGGAGGGAAAGTCACTTTCCTTTCAGCAGGTTATTCGCTGGGGATTCCCAAAGGGTGCCGCAACATCGAGGCTGCCTGGAAGTTCATCAGTTACTGTGTTTCCCAGGAAGTTCAGGAGAAAGTTATTCCATTGGTCGAAGGCATTCCGGCGAATCGTGCTGCAGCCCACTCCGACTACTACATGCATGATCCCGCCTGGCGTTTTTTTATTGACAGGATGGAGTTTGGAAAACATCGACCGGTCATTCCTGTCAACAGCCTCTGCTATAATGAAGCTCTGCGAGCATCGGAGCTTGCGATCAGCAGGGTCAAAAGCCCGCGCCAGGCGCTGGATGATTCCAATGCCAAGGTTCAGCAGGAGCTGGATCGATACACACAGGCTGCCCAATATCCGCTCATTGACTGGAAACTCATCATTCGGGGATTCGCTGTCATCCTGATTGCTGGCGCATCCCTCCTGCTGCTTCTGCTTTATCGTTATTCCAGATCCCGCTTAAAAATGCGCGAGGCGTTTGGTGGTTATGTCATGGCCTCCCCCTGGCTGGTCGGCCTTTCTGTTTTTGTGGCGGGTCCGATCCTCTGCTCGCTGGTTTACAGCCTGTGTGATTACCAGGTTCTGACTCCAGCAAGATATCTCGGACTGTTGAACTACAAAAGGCTTCTGTTGGAAGATGAACTGTTTTTAAAAAGCTTATTCAACACTCTTTATTACACAGCCTTTTATGTTCCGCTCTCCATCATCGGGGCTTTGTCGCTTGCGCTGCTGCTGAATTCCAAGGTTTCTGGCATCCGTTTTTACCGGACAATTTACTACACCCCATCGATTGTTTCCGGCATAGCAGTCTGTGTGCTGTGGATGTGGCTGCTCAATCCGGAAAGCGGGCTGATCAACCATTTTCTGGAACTTATCGGGATCCCTGGCCCCTTGTGGCTGCAGGACAGAAACTGGTCCAAGCTGGCCATTGTCCTGATGAGTTTATGGGGAGTGGGTGGAGGGATGGTCATTTTCCTGGCCGGTCTGCAGGGGATTCCTTCGACCCTCTATGAAGCCGCGCGCATCGATGGCGCGGGTTGGTGGCGCTCGTTCCTTCATGTCACAATCCCGATGCTGACACCGACCCTGTTCTTTTGCCTGATTGTCGGCTTCATCGGTGGGTTCCAGATATTTACACAGGCCTATGTCATGACCGATGGAAAGGGTGGGCCTGCTGATTCGACCCTGTTTTATGCGCTCTATCTGTTCCGCCATGCTTTTGAATATTTCAACATGGGATATGCTTCGGCACTGGCCTGGGTTCTTTTCCTGGTGGTGCTTGCAGTCACAGTCTTTCAAATGATACTGGCTAAACACTGGGTGTATTACGAGGGGCGTGGGCGCTGATGGCCATTTTTTTCAGCAGGCGGACGACAAATCAGATCCTCCTCCATACGGTCCTCCTTGCTGGATGCTTCATCTTCATGCTGCCGTTTTTCTGGATGCTGAGCACATCACTGAAAAGCGATGCTGAGATGTTTTCCACCGCCTGGTTTCCCGACCCGGTCCAATGGAGCAACTACACCGAGGCTCTTTCAGCCATCCCTTTCCTGCTCTATCTGAAGAATACACTTTTGATTACGGCATGGAGCATCATTGGCACTGTCTTTTCATCGGCTGCAGTGGGTTATTCATTTGCACGGGTGCGCTGGCCGGGGCGCGACCTGATGTTCGGCATCACGCTGGCCACCATGATGATTCCGCCTCAGGTAACGATGGTCCCGGTTTTCATGCTGATGAGATCTCTCGGATGGTTCAACACATTTCTGCCGCTGGTGATCCCTTCTTTCCTGGGAGGGTCGGCCTTCTTTATCTTCCTGATGCGGCAGTTCTTCATGACACTTCCTGTCGATCTTGAGGATGCAGCCAGGGTGGATGGCTGCGGGATACTGAAAAACTTTCTGGGTCATCATGC
>LMZT01000014.1 GCA_001567115.1 Candidatus Hinthialibacteria bacterium OLB16
AGGCAGGAGCGCTCCCACAAAACCCGTAATGAAAACGCCGCCAAACAACAGCGGCACAATCATCTTGGCGAAGTCCCATGTCGCATTCATCCACTCCTTGACTTCCTCACGGCTGAACCAGCGCCACACCATCAGGAGGACAGCCAATCCCATCAGGCCAGCCAGATGCCACTTCATGCTGTGGACAGTCATCGTGAAGCTGGGAACTGGCTTGATCTCCTGGGTATCCGCGAAGGAGATTCGCTTGAGTTCGGTTTCAAGTTCACCGTCAGCCTGGTAAATCTGCACATCCATGGCATCGCGGGTCTGGGTGCGGATGTTGGCGGTGAAAGTGGAGCCATCCTTCAAGGTAATGGTGACATCATTGGTGTTGTACCAATCGCTGAACATGAGAAAGAGAATCATGCAGAGCATAAAAAGGGTGGTCTGCCAGAGCCGCCTTGGACTCGGAGGGGGATCAGGCAGCTGCAGGGCGGCTTCGTTTCGCTTTTTGTCATCTTTGCGGAAAATGAAGGCCATGAGTAAGCCAATGACCACCGCGAAGACCACCGCACCCACCGTACGGGCAATACCAATATCAGCACCCAGCACCCGCGCCGAAAGAAACACCGCCATGACATTGATCGCCGGGCCGGAGTAGAGAAACGCGCAGGCAGGACCGAGTCCTGCTCCCAGAGCATAGATGCCCGCGAACATTGGCAGCACACTGCACGAACACACTGCGAGGATGAATCCAGAAACAGCCCCGACACCATAAGACAGAGGACGATTCGCTTTCGGGCCCAAATAATTCAATACCGAAGCTTGGGAGAGGAAAGTGGTGATCGCACCGGCAATGAACATGGCGGGAACCACACAAGCCAGGGTGTGCTGGCGGGCATACCATTGCAGGAGGTTGAATGCTTCAAGAATGGCATTGGAGACCTTCGGGTTCCCCAAAGGCAGAAAATAAGCGACCAGAAAAATGCCAATGAAGGCGCTCAGTATTTTTAGTTCCCGTTTCATGGGCCTGTTATCCTTGCCAAAATGGCCTTATGGCAATAAAGCCATGTATGTGATGAAATAAATTACCGCCTACAGGCAGCGATTCCAGCATCTCTTCGTTTCAAAATGACTGCTTCGACGCAACTGAAGAAGCTGTCCAGGCAGGGGATCATCAGCCGGTAATACACCATGGGCCCTTCCTTTCGCGTTTCCAGAAAACCTGCCTGTTTAAGAACCGCCAGATGCTTTGAGACGGTTGATTGATCCGCTCCTACCAGTGAAGTGAGGTCGCACACGCACATTTCCGATTCCTGGAGTGCGTCCAGTATGAGCAGCCGGGAAGGGTGGGCCAAAGCCTTGGCCACATTCGCACGCGCTTCGTAAAACTCAGTGGATTTCTTATTCATGGTATCATGGCAATTATGCCATATCGCCATGGGTTGTCAAGCAGGATTTCACCCATCGGATCGGTTTCCCGGGAGCATGGATGGCCGTCGGCAACTCGGCCTGATCCTGCGGGTCAGCCACCCTCACTGGAGCGCATCAGACCGAATTTCTTGACACGGCCGGCCAGACGGTCCGGGCTGATCTGCAAAAGCCGCGCTGCGGCGCTCTGGTTGTAGCCAGCCTTCTCCATGGCTTGTTCAACAGCCATGCGTTCGATTTCATCCAGCGACATTCCCTGCTCAGGGAGCTGAACCACAACGGCTGCACCCCCCTGCGAGGGGCCTTCCAGCCGCAGCTCATCCGGTCCGACCTCACCTGTTTTTCCTCGTACCAGCAGGCTTTCGACAACATTCCTCAGCTCCCGCACATTTCCAGGCCAGGAATAGGCCTGCAGCCTTTCAAGTGCGGCTTTCGAGAACTGCCGGGGTTGCTTTCCATACCGACGTGAATAGTCCTGCATCAGCAGTCGGCAGAGCGGCTCGATATCCTCATGGCGCCGGCGCAGGGGAGGGATCGTGATGGGAGCGATACTGATTCGGAAAAACAAGTCATTCCGGAAGCGGCCTTCCTGGACCTCCCGGCGCAGGTCTTTGTTGGTGGCCAGCAGGATCCTGGCTTTGAGCTGGAGTGTCTGGCTTCCTCCCATGCGGCTGAATTCGCCGGTCTCGAGGACACGCAGGAGTTTGGCCTGGGAATCGAGCGACAGCTCCCCGACTTCATCGAGGAACAAGGTTCCATTTTCAGCCTGCTCGAACTGCCCCCTCTTCCTTTCGGAGGCTCCTGTGAAGGCTCCCCTTTCATGGCCGAAAACTTCGGATTGAAATTTGTCATCCTCCGGCAAGGCAGCACAGTTGATCGCCACCCAGTGATCGGTCGGCTTGCCGGAAAGGCTGTGGATTTCCCGTGCGATGACCTCTTTGCCGACTCCAGTTTCTCCCTGAATCAGAATGGTGACCGGAGTGGGAGCCAGTTCGCGGATTTCAGACATGAGTCCAGCCATGGCAGGACTCAGAGCCACCAGCCCTTCACTGATGGCGCCCGCGGAGATGCGTGCCTTCAGATCGAGATTTTCACGGTGGATTCTTGCTTCACCCAGAACTTTATGCAGGCGCTGAATTACTTCATCCCGGCCGGCATCTTTTTTGATGTAGTCGGCAGCACCCAGGCGCATCGATTGGACCGCTGTTTCGACCGAGTCGATCGAGGTCAGCATGACAACCGGCAGGTCGGGGTCAAATCCCGGGCGGATTTTAACTGCCTCGAGCAGGTCGATCCCGCTGGATCCGGGCATTTTGATGTCAGTCAGCAGCAGGTGATAGGCTTTGGCCCGGATTTTCTCGATCGCCAGATCGCCTCGTTCCACCCAGTCGATGATGAACCCTTCACTTTCCAGGTTGCGTTTGATCCTCTGTGCAAATCGTGGATCATCCTCTACCAGCAGGATTTCGATCTCGCCGGGATTCATCTCAGATCAGCACTCCGAAACAAGACGGCGCAGGTTTTCCATCCCGATTCGTGAGCCCAGACGGCAGTCTTCCATACCCTCAAACTCGACCGAGAGAAAACCATCATAGCCATGGTCTTTAAGGATTTTCAGAATGGACCGGATATCGATATCACCCTGGCCGACAATCGCCCCGCGCAAATACTTGCCGGATGAGGAACGGAACCAGCCTTCCCCGGGATCCAGGCTGGACGGCCGGATATAAAAATCTTTGAAATGCACCATGACTGCGAATGGCATCGCATTCCGGACAGCATAGAGTGGATCTTCATCCACACACACAAAATTGCCCACATCGAGAGTCCAGCGGTAGTTGGGGCGGTCGACTGCGTGAATCAGGCGGCGGACCCTGTCGCTGTTCTGAACATGATAGCCATGGTTTTCAACACTGGTCGTGATCCCATGCTGCATGGCATGATCGGCGATCCTGCGGATCCCTTCAATCATGTGGGGAAGGTCTGCCTCAAATTGCTCGATGGTGGCCTCCTCCGGCGGGCGCGAACAGGCATCATGGCGCATCAGCTGGATTCCCATCTTCGCTGCGGTCTCCACATGGCGCATAAGGCGTGAAACCTCAGCATCGAAAGCTTCACGGCTCTCCTGCAGAAGCTGCGCTCCGACTGTATAACTCGATGCAGTAATGCCTGTCTGCTCGATCTTCCGGCAGATCGGATCGATCAATTCGGGATTCTCAACCAGATCAAAACCGACCAGAGAAATTTCAACATGCTCTCCCCCCTGATCCGACACCCACTGGATGATGTCCGGAACTGTCATCTCCCCGGATTTCAAAGCTTCATACAGGCTGTAGGTGCTCAAACCGATTTTCATCACATGGCTCCTTCATATTGCGGCTGGGTTCATTTCAGGATCATTATCCAAAGACAACAGTTTTGTTGGCGTAGCTCAGCACATTGTGCAGCAGATGAGCGCGCACCGCACGAGCCAGGACCTGTTTTTCCAGGTCACGCCCTTTGCGAATCAGGTCTTCCAGTGTGTCACGATGGCTGACCCGGACAACATCCTGTTCGATGATCGGCCCCTGGTCGAGATCTTCGGTGACATAATGGCTGGTGGCCCCCACCAGCTTTACTCCGCGTTCATAGGCTTTCCGGTATGGATTCCCGCCGATAAATGCAGGCAGAAAAGAATGATGGATATTGATGATTCGCCGTGGGAATACCTGAATGAATGCCGGTGATAATATCTGCATGTAACGCGCCAGCACCACCAGATCGATCCGGTATTCATGAAGCAGATTGATTTCCAGAGACTCCTGGCTCTGTTTGGTCTCCTGAGTAATCGGTATATACCGAAAATCCATGCCGTACTCACGGGCGACCGGTCCATATTCCATGTGGTTGGAGATCAGCAGCGGGATTTCGCACTGGATTTCCCTGGCTCGATACCGCCAGAGCAAATCCATCAGGCAGTGGTCCTGCCGGGATACGAATATCGCGAGCCGTTGAACCTGGCTTGAATAATGAAAAGACCATTCCATTCCCAATGGGGCCACCAGCTGGCCAAAGGTGCTTTTCAAATCGTCCCGGGATAACTGAAAACCCTCTGCCTCCCATTCGATCCGCATGAAAAAAATGTTCGCTTCAGGGTCGACATGGTGGTCAGCATGGAGAATATTCGCGCCCGCCTCATATAGAAACCGGGCAACCCTGGCCACCAGGCCCTTCTGGTCGGGGCAGGACATCAGAAGGATGAAGGTTTCTTTTTGGGAATCTGCCATGGCCCGATCCTACCACAAACTTGGCTTTTTTGAGTCAGGGGGTATTGCAATGGCGCGTTTGTGGGGCATATCGTCCTTCACTGGGGTGGTTGTCCTCTGCAAAACCACTTAGAATTGGGCATGAGTGATCGTTAATTCATCTTTGTTTGCAGATGCCAGAGCTTTTCGGGATGAACAGGAATGCATGTTGGATTATTCTGCTGGAGCGGGGGATGGCCGGCCGTTTTTTTCGATTGTTTTCAGGATTCTTTCTGCTGTTTGTTTTGTGCGCCGAATCTCCTGGTGGTGGCGAACCAACAGTTCATTTGCGTTTCTGGTACAGCTGGACAGGTCCCCACCGTCTGGCCCTCGAAGGGCTTTGCAAGGAGTATGAACACCGAAACCCGCACATCCGGATCGAGACCCTCCAGGTCAGCAACATGAACCAGAAGCTCCTCCCGGCTGTCGCGGGAGGGATTCCCCCCGATGTGGTTGTCTTCAATCGCCCGATGATCTCCAACTGGGCTGCCGAGAATACCTTCACAGCGCTGGACAGCCTGATTCATCGAGATGGAATACAGGCAGAGGATTTCCTCAAAGCCTGCTGGGACGAATGCGAATATGGCGGACAGATCTGGGGGATTCCTGTCAACACAGATAACCGTGTGTTTTTCTGGAACAAAAAATTTTCCGGGAAGAAGGCCTCGATCCGGAACGGCCCCCAAGGACCTGGAAGGAGCTTGAAGAATTTGCCGAACGTCTGACCCGGCGTGATGCTTCCGGCAGGCTTGAGAGAGTGGGGTTCTTTCCGCTCTGGGGGAACAGTTATTACTTCATCTATGCCTATCAGAAGGGGGTGCGTTTTATTTCCGAGGATGGCCGGAAAACTGCCTTCAACTCCCCCGAAGCACTCGAAACACTGGAATGGATTGTCAAGTTCGCCAGGACATACAATATCCAGGCGCTGACAAACTTCCGAACCGGCTTTGGCCCTCAGACTCAGAACCCCTTCATTACCGGGAAAGTGGCCATGATGGTGGATGGCAGCTGGGAGCCGGATTACTGGCGGCAGTATGCGCCTGACCTCGAGTATGGGGTCACCTATGCCCCCGTGCCGGAAGGGGGCGAAATCTCCACCTGGAGCGGTGGGATGGCCCTGGTCATTCCGCGCCATTCCAGCCGGGTTGAAGAAGCCTGGGATTTCATAAAATTTTTCACTGCCGAGGAAAGCCAGGAAGTCCTGGCCCGGTCCTGGAATATCCCTTCCCGAAAAGCAGTTATCCAGCGGCTGCATGAGACCATGCCCGAGCCTTGGCGGATCTGTGCCGACCTGATGGACAAAAGCCATTTCCTCCCGAAAACACCCATCCAGGATTTTCTTTTCGAAGCCATCGATCGCATGACCGAGGTGGCCATCTTCGGGAGCAAATCCCCGCAAAAGGCCCTCCAGGATACCGCACAGGATGTTCAGTCGGCGCTGGATAAATTTTACACCCAGAAGAGTTATCCCCTGCTCAGCTGGCCCCGTGTGATTTTCTGGTCATGCCTGATCGGCATTCTGATGCTGGGAGTGGTGTTTTACCTGTCAAAAACCCGTGGATGCCTGGCCGCATACACTCGTCACGATATTCTCGAAGGGTATCTGTTCGCAGCTCCGTGGCTGATCGGTTTTATCTTTTTCACAGCCGGACCGGTGCTGGTGTCGTTCCTGTTTTCCTTCTGTGACTACCGGGTCCTCAGTCCGGCGCGCTGGGTGGGGATGAACAACTACCGGGAGATGGTTTTCGAGGACCCGCTCTTCTGGAAAAGCCTGTGGAATACCGCCTACTACACAGCCTTTCATGTCCCCCTGGGTTTGTGCGGCGCCCTGCTGCTGGCGGTTCTTCTGAATCAGAAGGTGCGGGGAATGCGATTTTTCAGAACAATATTTTATATTCCATCCATTATTTCAGGGGTGGCGGTTTCGGTTCTGTGGATGTGGATCCTCAATCCCGAATATGGAATCCTCAATGCAGCCCTCTCGAAAATCGGCATTCAAGGCCCCGGCTGGCTCACCGATCCTGCCTGGTCAAAACCGGCTATCATTGTGATGAGTTTATGGGGGCTGGGGGCAGGAATGATGGTTCTGCTTGCAGCCCTTCAGGGTATCCCGCGGCACCTGTATGAATCCGCCAGGATCGATGGTGCAGGAGTATTTCTCCAGTTCATTTACATCACTGTCCCCCTGTTGACTCCGGCTCTCTTTTTCAACCTGGTGATTGGAATCATCGGATCCTTCCAGATTTTCACCCAGGCCTATGTCATGACCAATGGCGGCCCGCTGGACTCGACCCTGTTCTATGCCCTTTACCTGTTCCGCACCGCCTTCCAGTCCTTCCGCATGGGATATGCCTCCGCCATGGCCTGGATCCTCTTTGCCGTTGTGCTTTCCCTGACTCTGGTCCAGATGCGCCTGGCAAAGCGTTGGGTCTACTACGAAACTGGTGGCCCGGGGAAATAGGATGAAGCCCGCCAGAGCTGCTTATCTCTTTTTTGTTTACAGTCTCCTGATCATTCTGGGCGGGGTCTTTCTGATCCCTTTCTTCTGGATGATTTCAACCTCTGTCAAACCCGAAAGCCAGATCTTCACATTCCCGCCACGCTGGATTCCGGATCCGGTCCTGTGGTCGAATTATCCCCATGCCATCGATGCCATCCCATTCTGGACCTATGTCTGGAACACAACCTCAATCACCCTTCTCACCATCCTCGGAACCATTCTGTCTTCATCCCTGGTGGCGTATTCGTTTGCACGCTTGAGGTGGCCTGGCAGGGATTTCCTGTTTGTCCTGCTGCTGTCCACCATGATGCTGCCGGGCCAGGTGACCATGATTCCGGTATTCCTGCTGTTCAAAGAACTCGGCTGGATCAATACCATTCTTCCTCTGGTTGTTCCCTCCTTCTTTGGAAATGCTTTTTATATCTTCCTGTTGAGGCAGTTTTTCCTCACAATCCCGACCGACCTGGAAGATGCGGCCAGGGTGGATGGCTGTCCCAGGCTGCTGGCCTTCTGGCATGTCATTCTCCCCCTGTCAAAACCGGCTCTGGCGACAGTCGGGGTTTTCACCTTCATGGGCAGCTGGAATGATTTTATGGGGCCTCTCATCTACTTGAGCAGTGAGGGAAAGAAAACACTTGCGCTCGGACTTCAGGGTTTTGTCTGGGAGCACGGTGCGGAGTGGGCACTTCTCATGGCGGTTTCAACGCTCATGCTGCTGCCTGTGCTGATCATCTTCTTCTTCGCCCAGCGTTATTTCATCGAAGGCATCACGCTTACAGGCATCAAAGGATGACAAAGCCTGGCGATGGTCGGCCAGGCATGGAAAAACAGGCCTTCTTTGAAAAAAAACGGTTTGGATAGACTCCGCTGTCCATGATCATTAACTTGCCAGTGATCTGACCGGCAAATATCCTTAAATCCTTGCTCAAGGGAGATTATTAAGCAGCCATGGAACGACGCGACTTCATCAGAATCCTTTCAACAGGAGCGGTGGTTTCCCCATTCTTCATCCGTTCCTATCCATCCTTTTCCTCGCCCAATGATCGAATCCAGCTGGGCTGCATCGGCCTGGGTGGCATGGGCTGCGGGGATATGGCCGACTTTCTGACCTTTGATGAGGTCGATGTGGTCGCTCTGTGTGATGTCGATTCCACACACCTGGCCAGGCTGCCGGGATGGTCAAAGAGAGACGGAACAAGACGCCCGATACCTGCGCGGATTTCCGGGACCTTCTCGGTAGACATGATATCGATGCTGTTCTGATTGCCACACCAGACCACTGGCATGGCATCATCACAGCCCTTGCGTGCAAATCGGGGAAAGATGTGTATGTCGAGAAGCCCTTCACCCATAACATCCGCGAGGGGCGTCTGGCGGTGCAGGCTGCACGCGCCAACAGCCGTGTCACTCAGCTGGGGTGCCAGGTTCATGCCTCGCTTGGGTATCATAAAGCAGTGGAGATTATTCAATCCGGAGCACTCGGGACCATCACCCAGGCTCGCGCCTGGCTTTCGAGCAACCAGGCCCCCCAGGGGATTGGAAAACCGGAGGATGGCACAGTCCCTGAAGGTCTGGATTACAACTTCTGGCTGGGACCTGCTCCCCAACGGCCTTATAACCCCAATCGATCCCATTTCAAGTGGAGATATTTCTGGGATTATGGTGGAGGCCAGCTGGCGGATTTCACCTGCCACATGATCGATGTCTTCCTGTGGGGAACCAATCCCGGCTTCCCACGCAGAGTTTCTGCTGTCGGTGGAAGGTATGCACTGGAAGACAATGCAGAAACTCCGGACACACTCAATGTCGTCTGGGAATTCGATCCACCCCAGTCTCAATCCAGCCCGCTGCAGCTGATCTGGTCTCATACCGAATGTAATGCCGATGGCCTCGAAGGCCGCTCCAAAGGACTCAAACTGTGCGGGACTCAGGGGACTTTGATCGTGGATTATGGCTGGTTCGTCCATAAGGACCCAGGTGGCAAAGTCATTCAGGAATTCAAAGAGGAAGGCAATCCGGTCGGAGATGCGGGCATCCGGCACAAGCGGGAATTTCTGGACTGCATCCGTTCACGCTCCCTCTGCTCCGCCGATATCGAATATGGCCATCAACTGACCACACTGGCTAACCTCGGGAATATCTCCCACCGGGTCGGAAGAACCCTTGCCTGGGATGGAGAAACCGAAACCATTTCTCATGACCCTCAAGCCAATCGCCTGGTGCAGCGTGAATACCGGAAAGGCTGGGATCTGGCGGCTCTTGGTGTCGTGGATCCTCCCGCCACGAATCGCCCGCCAGCCAGGAGGAACCTTCTCGAACCCTGCTGCCGTTAGGCCGGGCTGGGGTGCTCTGCGCAGGTGGAATTCGGATAGAAGGCTTTTCCCTTCCGCAACTTCTGAGAAATCAGTTCCAGGCGGATGACCGATTGGGGATCGATCATTCTTTCCACCAGCGGCAGGATGAAACGCTGCTCCCATTCAATCTGCAGGACTGCCCTTTCACCCTCTGGCTCGATCGTGAAAGTGAGCGGCCCTTTGGGGGCATGGTCTGTCTCGCGCGCCTCAACCTGGATTTGGCGGTCTGTTTCATAATGGACCACGACACCCCTCACCTGCCACGCTGGATCGGTTTTCTTTTCCACAACCTCAAAGACATGGAAAATATCGATTCCTGTGGTTGCACTGGTAACATTCAGCCAGGCTGCCAGGCGGATGGGATCTGTCAGCACCGAGTAGGCTTCAGCTGGCTCGCAGGGCAGGTTGACTGTCCGAATCATTGGGAAATGCCTGGGAAGTTCAGCCGCAGATAAGCCGAGATCAGGATGATGACACCTCCCAGCGCAACAATGGCATGCATCCATTTATTGCGCTCCCGGCGGAACCTGTCATAGGTTTCCCCTGGCAGAGTGAGCATCAGCGAAATGCCAAACAGGCCGAGCGCCAGAATAATCTTGGCAGAGAAAATCATCCAGTACAGGAAATCTTTGCCAACCCGCATGGCGGATTGATGGGCATTTCCCAGGCCGGTCAGGGTGATCAGAATGATCATGATCCACACCACTTTCCGCCAGCGTGCAAAGATTTCGTTACGCACCGCCTGGGTATTTTCATCCGAGTCGAGAAAGGGGTAGACAATAAAACGAAGCACTACACTTCCCCCGATGGCAACCACAACAGCAAACAGGTGGATAGCGTGCAGAACAGTAAACATGATGGCTCCTCTCCCGGCTCAAAGTGCACTTATGGGCAATTCATCCCTTGCGAATCCTCTCGGATTCAGCGAAAATAGACATCAGAGAATCAATCGATACCCATCTTGATTATCTTACCAGCAGATCGAACAGGAAAGGAGACCCTTGAACCCATCATGTCGATAACGGACATGGCCGCCCACCTCACCTCCAATGCCCGCAAGGTGCTCGAGAGAAGATATCTCCTCAAAGATGATGAAGGCAGGATCCGGGAAACCCCGGATGATCTGTTCCAACGGGTGGCATGGGTGATCGCTTCAGCGGAAAGAATGTATGGGAGCACATCGAATGCCGAAGCCTGGGCGGATATTTTTTATGAGATGATGGTTCGCCTTGAATTCCTTCCCAACTCCCCCACCTTGATGAATGCGGGCAGAGATCTCGGGCAGTTGTCAGCCTGCTTTGTCCTTCCGGTAGGGGATTCACTTGAAGAGATATTCGAAGCGGTCAAACAGGCTGCGTTGATTCACAAATCGGGCGGAGGAACAGGGTTCTCGTTTTCACGTTTGCGGCCAAGCCTCAGCCGGGTCCGCACCACCAAAGGGGTCTCGAGTGGACCGATTTCCTTTATGACTGTGTTCGATGCAGCCACCGACACGATCAAACAGGGCGGCACTCGCCGTGGGGCCAACATGGGGATTCTCCGTGTGGATCATCCGGATATCCTGGATTTTATCGGCTGCAAACACTCAAGTGAGCGCCTGAATAATTTCAACATCTCTGTCGCTGTCACAGATGATTTCATGGACCGGGTGCGAACCGGAGGTGAGTATGATCTGATCGCTCCGCACACCGGGCAGGTGGTTCGATCCCTGCCTGCGCGCGAGGTGTTCTGGAAACTGGTTCAGGCCGCCTGGAGGAATGGCGATCCCGGGCTTGTCTTCATCGATCGAATGAACCGGGATAATCCCACTCCGCAGGTGGGCCAGTATGACGCCACCAACCCGTGCGGTGAGCAACCTTTGCTGCCCTATGAATCCTGCAACCTCGGATCTCTGAATGTTTCACGGTTTGTGCGGCCAGCCAATCGTTCAATCGACTGGGATCATCTGTCGCAACGCATTCATCAGGCGGTCCGTTTCCTCGACAATGTCATCACCTGCAACAATTATCCATTGCCCCAGATTGCTGAAATTACCGAACAGAACCGGAAAATCGGGCTTGGGGTGATGGGCTTTGCCGATTATCTGATCCTTCGCGGGATTCCTTACAATTCTCCCGAAGCGATCCAGGAAGCGGAAAAGCTGATGGGGTTCATCCAGCAGCAGAGCAAGCAGGCCAGCGCCGAACTGGCCGAGGAGCGTGGCCCATTCCCGAATTTCCCGGAAAGCACCTGGGCACGCCAGGGATCCCCGCCCCTGAGGAATGCAACCACGACCACCATCGCTCCTACTGGCACCATCAGCATCATCGCGGGGTGTTCAAGTGGCATCGAACCCTTGTTCGGAGTCTCATTCTGGCGCAGTGTGATGGAAAACGACCGCCTGGTGGAGGTTCACCCGGTTTTCAAAGCCTGGGCGCTCGAAAGAGGTTTTTATTCCGAATCGCTGATGAAGAAAATCGCCCGGACAGGGAATCTTCAGGACTGTCCCGAAATCCCCGAGGATATCGCCCGGCTGTTTGTTTGCGCCCATGACCTGAGTCCCGAGCATCATGTCCGGATGCAGGCGGCATTTCAGAGGCAGACTGACAATGCTGTTTCAAAAACGATCAATTTCCCCCATAGCGCCGCTGCTGAGGATGTCGCGGATGCCTTTTTCCTGGCGTATGACCAGGGCTGCAAAGGAATCACAGTCTATCGGGATGGCAGCCGTTCTCTGCAGGTGTTGAATCATGGGAGTGAGGATGATGCAAGCGGGTCGACCCCGAAGATTCCAATACCGGTTTATTCCGGATGCGAGCTTTCCCGGATCTGGTCGGAGGAGGAGTAATCACATCAAGGCCCACAGGATATCCAGTTAACCGTGTTTTTTTCTTGTCATTTTGTTATCCCTCAAAGTTCCTGCAAAAGTTGACTGGAATAAAGGAGTCGGGTAGGCTACAGGCAGAGTGAAGATAAATTGCCGCTATTTTCTCTCTTGAGTGGGGGTTGCAAGGTACTGGGATGGGATTCAGGGGGTGATAACAAAGAGAAAAGAATGAGGTAAAAAAGAAGATGCCAATCATCTGGTTGTTTCTCATTTCATGCCTCCTGTTCGGGCAGGATGCTGCTGCTCAGTTCGGGAGTGCGCCGATCCATCCAAAATCTCCGGTTACATCCCGGCCTGTTCAGGCAACCGCTCCCCAGGCAACCGCGCCGGCCTACAGTCCTGTAACAACCGGCCAGGCGGCCGCTCCAATGGGTGCCGCACCAGGCAAAAAAGTGGATCCAGCATGATTCGGGGTATGTGCTGCTTGTCGATGCGGATCAGCCGGTTGGCGCCGGATTTCGTGTCGTGGGGCAGCCAGTTCAACAGTCAGCAGCCCCGTCGGCATCGTATCCAACCACAGCCGCAGCCCCATCTGCCAGCCCGGGATTATCGGCTTTTTCTCAGCCGCCCCAGGCTGCACAGACCTTCAGCTCCCCGGCATTTTCCCAGCCGGTTGCTTCTCAGGCTCCGATGAATGCCTATTCTCCAGCCCCCGCTGCCAGCAGCGGGACACCGCCTGGCAAAAAATGGATGCAGCATAAGAGTGGTTACCGGGTGATCGTGGACCAGAGCACAGTTCCCGGCCCTGAGTTCACAGAAATCCCGGCGCCGAACACGGCTCCGATGGCCGCAGCACCTTCTCCCTACCAGCAACCCGCTCAGGGATACGGAATGGCGGCCCAGCCCATGGCTCCGCAGGCAGGTTATTCGCAGCCGCAAACATATTCTGCACCTGCCGCAACCGGTGGGCCACAGACCTATTCCCAGATCCCGATGACCGGGCAGATGACACCCGCGCAACCTTACCAGGGATCACAACAGCCCCTGGCGAACCTTCCACCCAACATGCAGAGGCAGCTGCCTTACCAGCCACCCACCCCACCCGGAGTGGCTCCGCCCCAGGTTCCGTATCAGTCCGCCTATGCAGGGCAGATGATGGGGCAGGGAGGCGGACAACCGGCCGTCCGGTCTGCTCCTCCCGGAAAGAAGTGGGTTCAGTCCGATAATGGGATGAGGTACCTTGTGGATCGGAATACCATTCCAGGCCCGGGCTTCCGCGAAATCAGCGATGAGGAAGCCAGCCGTCCGATTATGTTGAGCGGGCCTCCTCCTCAACAGCAGCAGCAACAGCAGCAGCAACAACCTCAACAGGGTGGTTTTTTCAGTTTCCTGGGCAATCTCGGCAGAAACTAACCCTTAAAAAAACGCATAATGATCTTTATAAAAACGGCCATGGGGTATTTCCTCGTGGCCGTTTTTCGTTTTTTGCCCGTTAACATTGACCTGATGATCCCACAGCGATTATACTTCCGCACTCTTGGCTGATGAATTCGACTCGTCGAGAAGAATGTATGTTCCCAAACGTCAATTTTGTCCTTTCTGCATAATTCGGTGGGGAACCCAGATTCCATAAATAAGGAGTTCGATGATGGTGAGGCATCAAGCATTAGACTTGTGGGTCGAGGAGTGTGCGCATCTCTGCAAACCCGAGAAAATTGTATGGATCAATGGAAGTGAGGAAGAACGGAAGCAGCTGACTGAAGAAGCGATCGCGACCGGGGAAGTCACTCCTCTCAACCAGGAACGCTGGCCGGGATGCCTTTATCATCGAACTGCAGAAAATGATGTGGCCCGAACTGAGGATCTGACCTTTATCTGCACTCGGCTGAAGGATGATGCAGGCCCAACCAATAACTGGCTGTCCCCGGATGAAGGTTACCGGCGTGCTTCCCAGTTTTTTGAGGGTTCCATGCGTGGGCGTACCATGTATGTGATTCCATTCTGCATGGGCCCGGTAGGCTCACCCTTCAGCAAGATCGGTGTCGAGCTGACCGACAGCATTTATGTGGTCCTGAACATGCGCATCATGACCCGGGTGGGAGATGAAGTGCTGAACCACCTCGGGGCTGTCGGAGATTTCACCAAATGCCTCCACAGCAAAGCGGAGCTGGACATCAACAAGCGCCTGATCCTGCACTTCCCGGAAGACAATACGATCTGGAGTGTCGGATCCGGGTATGGCGGGAATGTGCTTCTCGGGAAGAAATGCCTGGCATTGCGCCTGGCCACTGACATGGCCCGCCGTGAAGGCTGGATGGCGGAACACATGCTGATCCTCGGAGTGGAGCGCCCCAATGGCCACATTCAGTATGTTGCCGCCGCTTTCCCGAGTGCCTGCGGAAAAACCAACCTGGCCATGCTGGTTCCCCCGGAGGGTTTCTCAGCCAAAGGCTACAAGGTCTGGACTGTCGGTGATGACATCGCCTGGATGCGGATCGATACCGACCGAAAACTCTGGGCGATCAATCCCGAGACCGGTTTTTTGGAGTTGCCCCCGGCACCAGCATGCACACCAATCCGAATGCGCTTGCCAGCATCCGTAAAGATACCATCTTTACGAATGTGGTATTGGGAAAAGATAACGATGGTCTGGTGGGAAGGCATGGGAGTGGAGCCACCGGAATCCGGATGGGATTGGCGTGGCAACCCCTGGAAGCCCGGCATGGTGGATGAAAATGGAAAGCCGGTGCTCGGAGCACATCCCAACAGCCGTTTCACAGCCCCATTCTCACAGTGCCCATCCAGATCGTGGCGTGCGGATCACCATCATGGTGTGAATATTTCCGCCATCATCTTCGGAGGAAGGCGCGCTCATCTGACTCCTCTGGTCTATGAGGCCTTTTCCTGGACCCATGGGGTCTATATCGGAGCGACCATGGCATCCGAGCGCACCGCCGCCCAATTTGGCAAACAGGGCGAGGTTCGCCGTGATCCGATGGCCATGCTTCCTTTCTGTGGCTACAACATGGCGGACTATTTTGAGCACTGGCTGCGCATGGGGGTTCGCATGGTTAAGCAGCCGAAAATTTTTAATGTCAACTGGTTCCGCCAGGATGAAAATGGCAAGTTCCTGTGGCCCGGGTATGGAGAAAATATCCGCATCCTTGACTGGATTCTGGCCAGATGCAGCGATGAGGTCGATGCGACCAAAACCGCGATCGGCTGGATCCCGAAAATCAAAGACCTCAACCTCGAGGGGCTGAACCTGCCTTCCGAGACAGTCGATAAACTCTTTGAAGTCAACAAACAGGAATGGATCAAGGAAGCCCAGGATGTTGCCGAGTATTTCGAGATCTTTGGCCAGAGGCTTCCGATGGAAATGCGTGCCCAGCATGATGGCCTCAAGCGCCGCCTCGATGTCATTGGCTGAGAATTAAGCAATCCGGCTCACACACCTCCATCCCTGTGAAATCAAGCAGGCGATGGAGGTGTCGCCGACCCTTCCCCGGAGTAAACTCCTCGCTTCTCACCTTGACACTGAGGGACAAATATAAGATAACCGCATGTCATTAGATGTGTGTTGTGATTTTAATGTCAGGCCCGAATTTCGACTCGTGCTGTTTCATCCATCGACTCGTCAGGATACTTGTGAATGCCAGCCCGATCGCAGAGAATGCCAGCTCGCACTGGTGTTGCCTGACAGATCATCTCCGGGCCATGCAGAATCATCCCGCCATGGCTGCAGGGAAGGCTTCGAAGCGGAGCGGAACCCCTGTTTCCCGGGTGGAAGAGGGCCTGGATAAAAACCGGACATCAAAAAGGAACTCAGAGTTCGACTCATCGACCGTATATCTAAGGAGGAAAAGATGGTTTCACGTGGGTTAAAAGTGCTGTTTCTGTTTTCACTGTTCGGCGCAATGGCCATAACCCTGGTTGGAGGCTGGTACACCTTTGAGGCGGCGCCACCCTATCCCACCTCGGTAGTGGGTCCGGATGGAACTGAAATAATCGGGCTGGGGACTGTCCTGGAAGGCCAGCAGGTCTGGCAGAAATATGGATTGATGGACAATGGGTCTGTGTGGGGGCATGGAACCTATCGTGGCAATGATTACACAGCCACGACCCTCCACATGATGGGGCAGGAAATGCGTGATTTTCATGCTCAGAAGGAATTTGGGAAGCCTTATGCCGAACTGACCGATGATCAGAAGCCGATGCTGGACCGGCGGGTGATCGAAGAGATCAAGCAGAACCGCATGGATCCTGAATCGCACCGGCTGCTTCTCACCGATTCCCAGGTCTATGGATATGGCAAGATCGCCGAGCATTGGGGGAAAGTCTTTTCCGAAGGAGATAAGCAGACTGTTGTCTCCGCCAATGTGGTGTCATCAGCTGAAGAGCGTGCGGATCTGTCCGCCTTCTTCTTCTGGACTGCATGGGCAGCCGGAACACTCCGTCCGGGGAAGGATTTGACATATACCAACAACTGGCCACCAGACCGGAGTGTCGGCAATGATATCTCCGTGGATGCAGTCATCTGGTCGATCGCTTCTCTCCTCGGCATCATGGTCGCGCTTGGGGCTGCGCTGGTTTTCTTCTTCAGAGGGAATTTCGACAAAGATCTTTCCGGCATGGAGCTGGATGAGCGCATCGGAGACAAAATCATCCACCTCCCCATCTCCTCCAGCCAGAGAAAGACCGCCAAATACTTTGTGGTCGTGTGCCTCCTGTTCCTTCTTCAGCTGCTGCAGGGCGGGCTGATGGCCCACTACACAGTTCATCCCGGGGAGTTCTACGGAATCAACCTCTCTCCGACAATATCCCTTACAACCTGCCGAAATCCTGGCATCTTCAGCTGGCCATTTTCTGGATTGCGACAGCCTGGGTCGGGGCTGCATTGTACCTTGCCCCCATCGCCGGCAAAAAAGAGCCACGCGGCCAGGGATTGCTGGTGGACATCCTCTTCGGCGCAGTCGTCTTTGTTGCGGTGGGCGCTGGCGGGTTCGGCCCTTGGTGTCAAAGGGCTGGCAGGTGATTACTGGTTCTGGATCGGCCACCAGGGCTGGGAGTTCCTCGAGCTGGGAAGGCTCTGGCAGATCCTGCTGTTCGTGGGTTTGATCATCTGGCTTTTTATTGTTGTTCGCGCAGTCAAGCCCAACTTTGGAAGCGGCCAGGATGCCTGGGGGACTGTGCCCTTTTACACCTATTCCGCACTGGCGATCGTCTCCTTTTTCGGCTTCGGACTGTTCTATACACCCAAGACCCATATCGTCATCGCTGACTTCTGGCGCTGGTGGGTGGTTCACACATGGGTTGAAGGAATTTTCGAATTTTTCGCGGCAGCAGCCATGGCTTATGTGGTGACGACACTCGGGCTGGCGCCGAAACAAAAGGCTCTGCGTGCCGCCTACCTGACCGCCAGCCTGGCCCTGTTCAGCGGCATCATCGGTGTGGGGCACCATTACTACTGGTTCGGTGACCCCGACCTGTGGCTGTCTCTTGGCGGCGTCATTTCCACCATGGAGCCGGTTCCGATTGTGCTGCTTCTTCTTAAGGTGGCTCTGGATTCACGGCACTCTCCGGCGACCCACGAGAGCTTCCCCTACAAATGGCCGATGCTGTTCCTGGGTGCCTCGGCGGGGTGGGCCTTCCTGGGTGGCGGTGTCTTTGGATTCATCATCACCACTCCCATGGTCAATTACTATGAACACTCCACCTACCTGACCATGAACCATGGGCACACCGCCCTTTTCGGAACCTATGGGATGCTGGCAATCGGTCTGATGCTGTTCTCACTGCGGGGGATTGTGAAACCGGAGTGCTGGAGCAACACACTCCTCAGGTTTTCTTTCATCGGCATGAATGGCGGACTGTTCCTCATGGCGATCTTCACACTGATGCCGGTTGGCTTTATGCAGACATGGGACTCGTTCAAAAATGGACTGTGGCATGCGCGCAGCCCGGAATTTTACAACCTGCCACTCATTAAGTTCATTGGCGAGTGGAGGCTGATTCCGGATACGATCATCATCTTAGGCGCTTTGTGCCTGGTCATCTTTGTTCTGAAAGCATCGATGAATCTCAAGCCGGTTGGTGTGGCGGAAGAAACACCGATATCAATTCCCGAAGCCGAATTGCAGCCGGCTGTCGCAAAGTAAAAATGCCGATTCGAGGCGCTGGGGGGAGTGGAAATTCCCCCCAGCGCCTCTCATGCCTGGCTGTACTGGCCTTCCTCCTCATGGCTTCGGCCATTCAACACCTGACCGCAGCCACGTTGTTCAGTCGTGCACGATCCAGTCTGATCTCACAGTCAGCTCCTGATAGATCAAGTTCGGATTGATTAAAAATCTGCCCCAATTGGGCCTTTTCGAAGATTCCCCCAAAGACATAAAATATCCCCTGCTAAAAAAAACTGAGCCACTGGCCTGATCCAGAGTTCTGGGCGAAGATCCCTATGTCAGGACCATTCCAATCCTGGGCATCATCGGAGGCGAAAGGAGCAATCAGCATGGCACATGGCAATCCACTGAACCGTCGCAGATTTTTGAAGACAACTGGATCCCTGGCCCTGTCCAGCTGGGCAGCTGGCCACCTCACACTTCCAGCAACAGCCCATGCCTCAAGGGTCTCGATCCATGACAAGGTTCGCCTGGGAGTTATCGGTTGCGGGGGAATGGGCACCCGCCACATCGAAGCCCTGGCGGAAAATGAACAATGCTCCATCGCAGCGGTCTGTGATGTGTTCAAACCCCGCTTCGAGAATGCTCAAAAAAAGATTGAAGAAATATCGGGAAAAAAAAGTCGATGGATATCAGGATTTTCGGCGCCTTCTCGAACGGGATGATATCGATGCGGTTTTTGTCGTCACACCGGATCACTGGCATCCTTTACTGACCATTCTGGGCTGCCAGGCGGGAAAGGATGTCTATGTCGAAAAGCCGGTTTGCCCGACAGTGGTCGAGGGCCGTGCCATGGTCGAAGCCGCCAGGCGATATGGCCGGATCGTTCAGGTCGGAACCCAGCAGCGTTCCATGCCGGTATTTCAGGAAGCCATCAAAGTGATCCGGAGCGGAAGGATCGGCAAGGTGACCACCGCTTCAGCCTGGATCGGTGTCAATGGGGTCGGTGTGGGGGAGACCACGGCTCCGGTTCCTGATGGCCTCGACTGGGATCTCTGGCTGGGGCCGGCCCCCTGGTCGCCTTATTCTCCACAAAGGCACTATGGGTTCATGGGCTGGCATGACTACTGCCGCGGCGGCCAGCTCACCAACTGGGGGGTCCACCTGATGGATATCATCCATTGGGGAATCGGCGAGGACCAGCCTCTCAGTGTCCAGACAGTCGGTGGCAGTTACCTCACCGGCGCGGGTGCTGAGGATTATGAGTGCATCGATGCCCTCTTCGAATATAAGGGATGCACTGTCACCTGGGAGCAACGCCACTGGAATGCACATGCCAACAAGGGATATGGCGTCAAATTCCAGGGTACCGAAGGGCAGCTGTTTGTCGATCGCGGCACCTTTGTGGTCAAACCGAGCTCACTGGGAATCCCGGAGTACATCGGAGAACCTGAACGCAGCTGGGCGAATCCGCCCCATCACAACAACTTCTTCAACAGTGTTCGAACACGCCAGAAGCCGGCTGCCGATATCGAACAGGGCTTCCGTTCCACTGTCGCGGTCCTGCTGGCCGGGATTTCACTCAAGGAAAAAAGAAAACTGAACTGGGATGGTGAATCCGAACGTTTCATCGATGATGCCCAGGCGGACCGTTATCTTCAACGCCCTTATCGGTCACCCTGGCACCTGTAATCAAACTGATTACCAGATCGAAAAGACAGAGAAACGGGAACCAACAACATCAATCCTTCCAAGGAGAAGCTCTTCATGCGAACAGTGCATCCGTGCCGGATTCTTTCACTGGCCATCTGCTGCCTGATCTCTCAAGGGGCAGAAGCTTCGACATTCGAACTGTACATCCAGGATCTGGGGGGGGATAACGAGCAGGCACGAGCCATTGCCCGCCAGATGCTCCCCCGCGAAGGAGCGAAGGCAGTTCCCAAACTGATTGAGCTGTTAAAATCCGAAAACCAGATTGTCTGGCGTGCGGCTTACAATGTCCTCGAAGATATCGCCAATGGAGTCGGTGTGCCGGGAAAAGAAGCTGAACGCCTCCAGGTGGCTGATAATCTGATGGCTCTGGCAGCTCCAGGCCAGCCGGATGCCATCCGTGAACGGGCTTTGCGCCTTCTCCCACGGGTGATCCCCGATAATTATGATGTCACCCCGATTGCCGGTCTCCTCAAGGATCCTGGCCTGCGGGAAAAAGCGCGTGCCTGCCTGATTGAGACCGGGACCTCCCCTGCAGCTCAGGCGCTGGCCGGTCAGCTCACAGACAGCGATCCATCTTTTACCTGCGCTCTGCTGGATGGGCTGGCTGCGATTCGTGATCCGGGCACAGTCGAATCGATCCAGCCGTTCCTGTCGCATTCTGATCCGGGGGTCAGAGCCGCAGCTTTGCGCGCACTGGCCTGGACCGGGAATCCGGATTTCCTCAAGCTGGGAGAGAAAATCTTCGAGGAAGCGGACCCAAAGACTCACTGGCAGGCTGGTGATGGGTTGCTGCGCCTGGCGGATGCACTCCTCAGGAAAGGGGGAAATCATTCACTCGGGATATCGATTTACCAGAAGGTTTTACACCAGACTGAAGATAAAAACCTCCAGGGAGCAGCCCTGGCAGGCCTGGGGCGTTATGGCGATGAATCGGTGGTCCCGGCTCTGCTGGAAGTTCTTTCAAACCCCGGGCGGAAGGATCTGTCCGGCCCGGTCTGGACGGCCCTGGGATCACTGCAAGGTCCAGCGGTCAGCAGCCTTCTGATCAAAGCCTATCCAGGGCTTGATCGTGAAAATCAGCTGGTGGCACTCGCAACATTTGGCGGAAAAGCCGATCCCGCTTATCTCCCCATACTGGAGAAGGCCCTGTCACAGGAGGAGGCGGATTTCCATCGTCTGGCTGCTGAGGGACTGGCATCCTCCCACCTTGCGGCGGCTGTTCCTCTCCTGGTGAAGGATATTTCCTCCCGCAAGGATGATTCAAAAAAAGATACCCTTGTGGCACTGCACAGGCTTGCCGATGATCTGCGCTTGCGAAATGAGCCGCTGGCTGTGGGAGAAGCCTGCTTTGCCCTCTACCAGGCTGCCGATACCGATGAACTGCGAAATGAGGCACTCGAGGGAGTTAAAAGTTTTCCGACTCCAGCCGCTCTGGAGATGCTGCTGGAGAAAACAGATTCTCTGGACCTGAATAACTCCATTCAGCTCCACTCGTGCATCGATATCGCACGAGGATTGATGGCTGCCGGGCGAGCCGATGAAGCTGGCAGAATCCTGGACCGTCTGATCCCACGCATCCAGACCCCCGAAATGATCCTGCAGGCCATTCAGCCCCTGGCAGGATTCATTCCCGCAAAGGACTGTGCACAGCGGTTTGGTTTTATCACCACCTGGAAGATGGTGGGCGGGTTTCCCTGGACCCCTTCAGAAGGCTTCACGAAAACTCGGATCGGTGAACCGAAGATCGATCTGAATGCGGCCTATTCAATTGGGGGGCAATCCTGTCGCTGGTCACCATATACCAGCCGAATGCGACAGGATTGATCGACTTCGCCTCAGCCATCGGCCAGAAAGACCGGGTCTGCGGCTTTGCCTTTTCGAAAATTTCCGTTGAATCCCCCGGAGAGGCAAAGATCAAAGTGGGGTCCGATGATGGGATCCGGGTATGGGTGAATGAGCAGCCGGTGCTCGAGAGGAATGTGGATCGGGGTTCCGGAATCGATCAGGACCAGGCCCCGATTCTGCTTCAGGCAGGCGAAAACCGCATCCTCATTCAGGTCACCCAGGGAGGCGGGGGCTGGAATGCCTTTGTCCGCCTGACAAAGGTGGATGGCAGTCCGCTCAAGTTTTCACCGTTGGATTAACACCGCCAAGGCCGGGTTTGATCCTCTCGCCGTGCTGGGAAAAAATCCATTCCAGAGATACCGATTCTTTGGATGCCCTGTTTCCGGGTGGGATCAGACCGGGAATCTTTTCCTCCAGAGCGGGAGCCGTGAATAGTCCGAGCCGATTTCATTTTCGATAAAAACATGGACTGGCTGGCCTCGAAGCTCCACTGTTTCTGTGCCGATGACACCGGCTTTCAGTAATTTGGCAACACTCTTCAGATAGGTGGAAAAATCTTCATCCGAAAGGTTCTGGTTCTCACGGAACAATGACGGGACATCCCGGTACCCCAGGTTGAAAACCTGATCGAGGGCATCGAGGTACCCCAGATTCCCGCCCTTTCGCCCTTCGATTCCATTCAGCAGATCATGTGTCGAGTTCGTATCGAGGGGTTGGGAGGTGCTGGCGATCCTGCCGAGAATTCCAGCCGCCCAGTCTTTTCCGTTCGATTCGGGATTGAGGTATTTCAGGAAACGGGTGAGCCGGCTTTCTGAGATGCCTTTATCCTGGACCAGCTGCTGAACTGCTTCCAGGCCTTTTTTCCCAAGTCCCGAGGCAACTTTGGAGAAAGCTGAGAACTCGATCAGATCTTCGGTGCGGATCGAAGCACTTTGGGTTGCACCCGCCTTGCGTGCTCTGCCGAGGATCTGTGGGGCTTCGGCGATACCACGGGTCAGTGCGGAGATTCTCATGTCAGCCCTCCCTGGCCTTGGATTCTTTTCCAACCTGGTTAATATCCAGAATCTATTTTATCATAAATCCGAGCATGTGTACATCTTTTTTGGGAAATCGAGCGAAAATAGGAATTGATGGCTAAGAGTCCTCCCCCAATGCTTTTACAGGTTTCCAACCTCAGGATGCATTTCCCGATTCGATCGGGGGTTTTCTCAAGGGTTTCAGGATATGTCCGGGCTGTCGATGGGGTTTCATTCGAGATCGCTCCGGGAGAGACACTCGGTTTGGCGGGAGAAAGCGGCTGCGGAAAAACGACAGTCGGGCGCAGCATCCTGCGCCTTCTCGATGGAGCTGAAGGTGAAATTATTTTCCGTGACTCACCCAACCTGCTCTCTCTTTCCCAAAATCAAATGCGCCGTTACCGCCGTGATATCCAGATCATCTTTCAGGATCCGTTCTCCTCTCTGAATCCACGGTTGACCATTGCTTCGACACTGATCGAGCCGATGACCATTTTCAAAATCGGGCAGAGCCGCAGGGAGAGAAGGGAGCTGGCAGCGGAGCGGCTGCGTGAAGTCGGGTTGCGGCCGGATCATCTCGACAGGTATCCCCATGAGTTCAGCGGTGGTGAACGGCAGCGCATCGGTATCGCACGGGCTTTGACACTCGAACCGAGCCTGATTGTATGTGATGAAGCGGTCAGCGCTCTGGATGTATCGGTCCAGGCCCAGGTCATCAACCTGCTGATGGAACTTCAGGCTGCACGAGGGCTGTCGTATCTGTTTATCTCCCATGCCCTTTCTGTGGTGGAACACATCAGCCATCGTGTTGCCATCATGTATCTTGGAAAACTGGTTGAGGTTGCCGGGAAAGAAGAGCTCTACCAGAGTCCGCTTCATCCATATACCGAAGCCCTGCTCGCTGCTGCGCCGATTCCGGATCCTGCGATTCGGAGAGAACGGCATCTGCTTGAAGGGGATGTCCCCAGCCCGATCAATCCACCTCCCGGATGCTCATTCCATCCCCGTTGCCCCTCCTGCTTTTCCCCATGCCGGTCGATTGAACCTCAGTTGACTGAGGTTCGTCCGGGGCACTGGGTCGCCTGCCATCTCGAGACACACCCGGATTCCCCCAGGAAGGCCCGGTGAAAGGCTTCCGGCTGATCTGTTTTTCGCTCTCCTCGCAGTTCTTTTATGGTCCTCGGTTGCAACGGCATTCAAGATCGCACTGGAGGGTTTGACCCCTCTGCATCTGCTTCTTCTGGCATCCTGGACCTCCTGCATCTCCCTGGCTGCCATCATTACCTGTGAAAAAAGCTGGCCGGCTCTTTTTCACCAGACGCGCGCACAATGGTTCCACTCACTGCTTCAGGGATTCCTGAATCCCTTTCTTTACTACCAGCTGCTCTTCAATGCTTATCGGATTCTCCCCGGACAGATTGCCCAGCCTCTCAACTACTCCTGGCCGATTCTATTCTCTCTGTTTTCTGTTCTTCTGCTGGGGAAAAAACTGACATGGCGGATTATCTGCGGCCTGCTCGTCAGCTTCTCCGGAGTTGTCTGGCTGGCTTCCCAGGGGGCCACGTCAGCAGTAGATGGGAATCCAGTGGCCGGGTGCCTGTTTGCCCTCGGAAGCGCCGCTGTCTGGTCGCTCTTCTGGGTTTTCAATCTGAAAGATCAAAGGCCAACCGTTCACAAGCTGTTCAGTTGCTTTGCCTTCGGAACAATCCTGATCACCGGCTCAGCGACAGGAACCGGCGGCCTGCCAGAATTGAGCCTCAGGCCGGTTCTGGCGTCGGTCTATATCGGTCTGTTTGAAATGGGAGTGACCTTCGTTCTCTGGCTAAAGGCTCTGGAAACCTCAAAACAGAAACACCTCATCACCAATCTGGCCTACCTCTCACCATTCATTTCGTTGATTTTCCTCCACCAGGTAGTGGGCGAAACAATCACCAGAGCCTCCGTAACCGGTCTGGTTCTGGTTGTTGCCGGGATTGGGATTCAGGCACGGGAATAGGCTCCGCTTCTTCCAGCAGGTGATGTTGAATCCATAAGAGATGGTGCTGTTCGGCCCGAAAGAAGCCATCTATCTGGATAATTCGATCTTCATTGATTTTCTTGCCGCCAATCCTGTATCCTTAATTTTTGAACAGGCCACCTCTGGAGGGTCAGTGCATCCATGCGTTGTCAGCTCGGTGTTGTGTTCGCAATCCTCCTGTTCGTACTGTCTCCCTCTCATGCCTATAAGGAATGGAATATCCACCATTTCGGCATCGAAGAAGGCCTCTCCTTCGAAATCGTTCGCGATATCGCTTTATCCAAGGATCATTCAACAGTCTGGATTGCTACATGGGGTGGAGGTGTCTGCGGTTTCGAAAAGGGAAAGTGGACTTATCTGCGTGCTGAAGATGGGCTTTCCAGCGACTCGATCCGCACTATTTTCCCGGTAGAAGGAAATGGTCTCTGGATCGGAGGGATCGATGGAATTTCATTTTATGACAGCCATGGCATCCAGCTGTTCACCAGAAAAAATACACCAGGCCTTCCCGATGACAATGTCTTCATCATCAATGACATGGGGGATGGGAACCTCTGGCTGGGGACTGCGGATGGATATGTCCTGGCCACCTCGTCAACATACCAGCTCCCGGGTGACAGGAACTGGCGGGTGGTTATGGATCCCGGGATCAGCGGGGGTGGCTCGATCCGTCAGATTTTTTTCGATCAGGATGGGCACATCAGGGTCCTGAGCAGAACCCTCGGCCTGTTCCGTCTGGATGGAAGCGAATGGAAGATCGAGGCATCCCTTGAGTCGGTCGGGAATCATTCGCTCCGGGGTGCCTGCCAGGCCGCCGATGGCTCTTTGTGGATCGGTGGCACACCGAATCTTGCCCGCACAGATGGAACCGGTTGGCAGGTCTTTGCCGAGTACAACAATATCGCCAACTGGATCTGCCCCACACCGGAAAGCGGCGTCTGGGTCGGGGATGACAAAGGAGTCGGCCTGTTCCGGGATGGGGAGTGGAAAAGATTGCCCTTCGACTCCCAGGAACCGGATCAGTTTGTTGAGATTATCCGTTATCTGCCTGATGAGTCGATCTGGGTTGGAACACGAAATGGGGCCTATCGCGTGGTTCCTTCCTGTTGGCGGTTGCACAAAACCACAGCCGATGGCAAGAAAATCACTCCGAACATCCTCATCGCTGAACCGGATCTCCCTCCATTGGCGGTTGACGAAGACAATCGCTTTATCTCCTATGAAAACAGGCAATGGATCCCCAAAGGGACTCTGCCTGAACAGCCGGACTATCGTGGCCTTCTGACTCAAATTCGTGCGGGGAAATTCTGGATCGCGGGAGCCAGCCATCTCTACCAGATCACCAGAGATACACTGCAAATTGAAGGCTCGATTCCCATTCCCGAAAATGTGCTGCTGCGTGGAATCAATCTCTCCCCCGAAGGGGTTCTCTGGGCGCTGGCAAAGGAGGGAGTTTTCCGATACTCGGGAGAGGCCTGGGTGCCCGAGCCTTCCGATACGAAATATGTCCGTGCGCCGGCGTATTGCATGGAGTTTTCCGATGATGGAAGCCTGTGGTTCGGCCTGCAGGACCGAATCGAACAGTGGAAAGATGGGAAAGTGATCGAGCATGATCTGGGCCAGGAACTCGATCCCAACATGTCCACCCCTTTGCGATCCATAAAACAGCTTTCGGACCATTCTCTGTGGATGTGTTCCACGCCCAAAGGAATCGCCATCTATAATGGGGTGAATTGGGATACCCTCGGAGTGGATGAAGGCTTGTCCAGTCATCTGGCAAGTTATGTCTATAAAGCACTGGATGGTTCGATGCTGGTGGGGTACCGAACCAATGGAATTTCTCAGCGTCACAGCCCTGGATATTGGTCCACATTCCGTTCCCAGGATGGCATTCCTGCTGGACAGGTCTCTTTCATTGGTGAATCCCCGGAAGGGAGATTCTGGGCACGAATCGATGTGACTGGGATTGTTTCTTATGATCCCAAAACAGCTCCTCCTCAGACCCTGCTGAAAAGTTTTCAGGGAGAATTGAATCCGGGTGAGGATGCGGAATATTCGTTCACCGGTTTTGATCTCGACTATCGCACAGCGCCCAATGAAATGGTTTATTCCTGGCGCTTTGTTCAGCGAGCGGATGTCGATCAGGATTCGGGCTGGTCCCCGTTTCAACGGTTAACCCAGGTGAAAGCCCCGCAGCTGAGTCCGGGAGAATATGTTTTCCAGGTGCGGTCTGGCGACAAAGAAGGAGAAATCGACCCGGAACCCGCCAGTGTGCTGGTTCATGTCCTGCCACCGGTCTGGAGAAGAGCAGAAGTCCTCATTCCGGGGATTCTCCTGATAGTTGTGGGTCTGCTGCTGGGCTGGCTCCTGATCCGAAAACATCGCGCCCTCGAGCAGAGCGAAAGGCGTTTTCGTACACTCGTTGAAGGGGTTCCCTCCATCCCGATCCAGGGATTCGATAAAAATCGACGGACCATTTTCTGGAATTCTGCCAGCGAAAGATTGTATGGGTATCAGAAAGAGGAGGTTCTCGGCAAACAGATCGAAACCCTCTTTTATGATCCAGAAATCCGGGGCCAGGTCCCCTCCATGATAACCGATGCGTTAAAGAGTGGATCCCCTCCCCCTGCCGGTGAAGTGACCGTTCTCAAGAAGGATGGCGAACCGGTTCATGTCTATTCGTGTTTCGTGATCATGAAAAATAAAGACGGTGAAAATGAATTGTTCTGTATTGATGTGGATTTGACTGATCGCAAAAGGGCGGAAGAGGAACGCAAGCATCTGGATTCCCTGGTTCAGTATTCCCAGAAGCTGGAGAGCCTGGGGGTCCTGGCTGGAGGCATTGCCCATGATTTCAACAATCTCCTCCTTGGGATTCTGGGGAATGCCGAACTGGCGCTTCACGAATTAGCGAATACAAGCCCTCTGCGCGCTTATCTCAACTCCATCTGCAAAGCGGCCGATCGCGCCGCGGATTTGACCCGCCAGATGCTCGCTTTTTCCGGGAAAGGGAAGTTCCTGGTTGTTAATCTCAATTTGAACAAAGTTGTCGAGTCCACTCTGCAGCTGATGGGCAATACCCTCCCAGGCAATATCAGCATCCAGACCGGACTTACCGAGGATCTGCCGCTCATCCATGGGGATTCATCACAGATGCAACAGGTGGTTATGAACCTGGTTCAGAATGCGATCGAATCGATCAGCCATTCAAAACCGGGGAATATCATTGTTCGCACCGGAACCGGGGAATATACGGCAAGGGAGCTGTCTCTGAGCCGCCTCCCGGATTTTCCTCCTCCTGGCCGATTCGTGTTTCTCGAAGTGATCGATAATGGCAGTGGGATGAATGCGGAAGTGGAACAGAAGCTTTTCGATCCTTTTTTTACCACAAAGTTCCTCGGGCGCGGATTGGGTTTGCCGGCTGTCCTCGGGATTATCCGCGGCCATCATGGGGCGATTTTTATTTCCAGTGAGGTTGAAAAAGGCTCCTCCATCCGATTACTCTTTCCGGTTGTAAAAGAAACGCAGGAGGCTCCAAAAGAGGCCAAGGCATGTCCAGCACCAAAGCATCGTGCCGGCAACCCCTGCATCCTGGTCGTGGATGATGATGAGTCAGTTCGGGAAGTCGCACGGCGGATGATCGAAAAAATGCAGTTTGAGGTTCTCCTGGCATCGGATGGCATCGAAGCAGTCGAAACAGTCCGCGCTCAACCGGATGGATTCGATTGTGTGCTGCTCGATCTCAGCATGCCGCGCATGAATGGCATTCAAACCATGGAGATCATCCAGCAGATCAATCCGAACCTGCCGATCATCCTGTCCAGCGGCTTTTCAGAAGCAGAGATCCGGCAGCAATGGCAGGGCAGTGAAGGGATGTCGGCTTTCATCCAGAAACCTTATCTGAGCTCTGTCCTCCGGGAAAAGCTGCTTGAGATCCTCGCACTATCAGAACCTGCCTGAGGCTCTGGTTCAAACTGTAGCGTGCTTTATACTGCTTTTATCCGTTGGTGAACCAAATCTCCCCCGGAGGTGCAGTTATGGTGGTTTGTCAGTTTCGCAGATGGCTCCTGACCCTGAAGATTTCTGTTGTGTTCTTTCCTTGCTTGATGGCTAATCCCTGTTTTTCGGAGAATATCGATGTGGTTCGCGGTGATGAGCGTGTCACGATCCGTTCGGATCAGCAGATCCTCTGCCGGTACAAATATGGCGGTGTTCCCTGGAAGCCCTATGTGGAGGAGCTGTATACACCCGCTGGTGTGAATATTCTGCGCGATGCCCCTTCGGACCACCTGCACCATCATGGCCTGATGTTTGCCATCAAGGTCGATGGCGTCAATTTCTGGGAGGAAGCGACCAGCCCCGGGCTTCAAAAAACTGAGGATACATGGGATGTCCAGAGTTCCCAGAACAGCCTTCAGAGCCATGGCGGATTCACAACTCGCATCACATGGATCAACTCCGCTGACTCTTCAGTCCTCCTCAAGGAGGAGCGCACCCTCTGGCTGGCGGTCAATCCTGAGCCAAAAGCGACTGTCCTGGCTG
>LMZT01000015.1 GCA_001567115.1 Candidatus Hinthialibacteria bacterium OLB16
TTTCCGCCAGACGGGATCGTGCCGCCAGGCAGGACTGGAGCATTTCCCGTGCAATCTGCGCGATTTCCGGATCCCCATTGGAGCTCCAGCGGCTCAGGGTCGTTTTCAAAGTGAACCAGGGCATCGAGGAGTGAGCAGGGTGGGCTTGAGGAGTCACACGGCTGGTTCGAGGGAGGGGGTTTCTGGGCTGGATAAGAGCCAGGTTTTCCGGAGAGGGTTTTCCCACCAGAATGACCGCCAGAACCAGCCAGCCGACAATCAGCAGGGGTGCCATGATAAGAAAAATGCCGACCACCAGATCGACATTCGGATTATAAGGCAAGGTGAACGATCTCCTCCGGGTCAATCATGCCTTCAGGTGCGGATGGAATGTATCACGAGTTGCAGCCTGAAGGCAGCATCCATCAAAATCCGTGGTGGTGGCCAACCAGCCATCGTGCCCTTCCCTTCCTACCAGCCTTCTTTAAAATAGGCAACCAGTTCTTGCCATGCGCGCAGAATCGGACGGACCATTTCAACAATATATCTCACATTTCTGGAGGCGGACATGTACAGAATCGCAGTATTTACCGATGAAATAAGCCAGAATCTGGACCTGGCTCTGGCAACTGCCATCGATTGTGGCTGCGAGGCTGTCGAGATACGATCGGTTGCGGATGTCGGAGTCCATAAACTGACCGATGCGATGGTGGAGGAGATTCGCAGGAAATGTGACGACCGGGGATTGAAGATCTGCTGCCTGGGGAGTCCTTTTTACAAGTGTGACCTCAACAATCCCGGTGAAATCAAAGATCACCATGAGTATCTGCGCCGCTGCTGCGAGATCGCCCATCGATTCGGCACCGAATTCATCCGTGGTTTCACTTTCTGGCGCAAGGGGCCTGTGGAGCCGGTGTGGCAACAAATCCTCGATCATTTTGCTGAACCGATACGGATTATCGAGGAGGGGCAATGCCAGCTGCTGATCGAAAACGAGGCTTCGACCTATATCGGGACAGGAGCACAGACAGCGGCTTTCCTGGATGAGATCGGGCATCCACGTGTGGCTGCGGTGTGGGATCCCTGCAATGTTGTGTTTGATTTTGATAACGAAGAAGTGCCTTACCCGGATGGGTATCGTGCTTTGCGGAAGCATATCCGCCATATCCATTTGAAAGATGCCGAACGCATCAGCCCGACAGAGGCCCGTTGTGTCCGTATCGGTGAAGGGCAGATCGATTACAGGGGGCAGCTGAAAGCGCTGATCGAAGATGGCTACACCGGATATGTCTCACTCGAGACCCACTGGCGGCCGGTGGATATCACCAAGGAGATGATGGACCGTCCAGGTGGCACGACCTATTCGGAAAATGCGGAACTGGCATCACGCCTGTGCCTTGAGAGCATCGCGGGCATCACAAACAGCCTTCTGGCAGAGCGGACCGCCTGATCATGGGTGAGGACCGGTTTGCAGGGCGCCGTCAGAGGATCATCGAAAAGATCCGGGAGCAGAATCTCGATGCAGCCTGGATCACCGGATTATGCAATGTCCGTTACCTGACAGGCTTTACAGGTTCGTATGGGCAGCTGCTGCTTTCCCGGGATGAGCAGATTTTTGTCACCGATGGGAGATACCGTGAGCAGTCCTCCCTCGAGGTTCAGGGGTGCCAAATCCATATCCTGCAGAACACATCATTCCCGCTTCTGCTGTCTGAATTCATTTGTGAGAAAGGCTGGAAGCAGATTGGTTATGAGGCGAATCACCTGACCTGTGAAAGCCTGGATAAGCAGGCTGCTTTGAATGACACAACCTCCTGGGAGCCACTGGCCGGCTGGGTGGAAAACCTGCGAAGAGTCAAAGATGAAACAGAGATCCGATTGCTTGAAGACTCCTCAAAAATCATCGACCAGGTGTATCCAAAGCTGCTCGAGGAAATCCGGGAAGGGGTGACCGAGCGCCAGATTCTGCAGCGGCTGATGTGCCTTCTGTGGGACTGCGGGGCAAAAGGCCCTTCCTTTGATCCCATCATTCTTTTCGGAGCGAGAACTTCCCTTCCACATGGCCAGCCCAGCGACTGCCCCTTGCAGAAAAACTCGTGGGTGCTGATTGACTTTGGAGCGGACTATTGTGGGTATTGCAGTGACTGCACCCGGACATTTTTTTTACGGGGAGCCGGGGGAGCTCGAGAGAGAGAGGCATCATCTGGTCATGCGCGCCTACCAGGAAGCCCTGAACCAGGCTCGCGCAGGAGCCGAGTGCGCCAAAGTCGATGCAGCGGCGCGTGAGGTGCTTGCCCACGCCGGCCTTGGCGAGGCCTTCATGCACGGACTCGGCCATGGAGTCGGGGTCGAAATCCACGAAGCCCCGCGTCTGGGGCCTACCTCAACCGACACCCTGGAAGCCGGCATGGTGGTCACCATAGAACCGGGGATTTATCTCGCCGGCTGGGGTGGCATCCGCCTCGAAAATGCTGTTGTCATCACAAGGGATGGAGCCAGGCCGCTGACTTCCTGTGATATGAGCATCGAGCCATACAGATTCGCATAAGGGGAATCCAAGTGTCCGAACCTGTGAAACCGAAAATTCTGGTTGTTGAAGATGATCCAAACAGCCTGAAAATGCTTGTCCGGATCCTGACCGACAGGAACTTCGAAGCGATTCCGATCGACCGCTCCCTCACAGCCCTTGAATCGCTCGAAAACTTCAGGGACATCGACCTGGTGCTCTCGGATTGGATGATGCCGGAAATCGATGGGGTCGAGCTGTGTTCACGAATCAAAAAGAAACCGGGTTTCCAGTCAATCTATTTTATCCTTCTCACATCGCGGGAGCTGACTGAAGACAAGGTCACCGCCTTGAATGCGGGAGTGGATGACTATCTGACCAAGCCATACCATCAGGATGAGCTGGTTGCACGGATCCGGGCGGGGTTGCGCATCCGCGTTCTCCAGAAAGAACTTCTGGCGATGGAAAAGGACATGGCGATTATCCAGCTGGCGGCAACTGCAGCCCACGAGATCAACAACCCTTTGACCGGGATTATCGGATACCTCGACCTGTTCAAAGAGAGCCTTCAGTCGGGGGATTCAAAAGAACAGCTGCTGGGATACCTGGAACGGATGTCGAAGCAGGCCTTCCGCATCAAGGACATTGTATCGAAGCTCTCTTCTCTAAAAGAGGTCCGAACAAAGCCTTATCTGGATCGAATGCAGATCATTGACCTGCATCGGGAAGATTGACCCGCCGATCAGCAGCAGGATGCCTGGCTGTTTCGGATCCACTCGATCTGGCGGAGGATTCCTTCTTTCCAGGTAATTTTCGGTGAGAAGCCGATTTCGTGGTGTGCCAGAGAGGTATCGGCATCGGTGGCATTCACATCTCCGGCCGCTTTCGGCTCGAAATGAAGATTGAGCGCCCGGCCCAGACTCTCCTCGATGAAGGCAAGCACCTCCGAGAGGCGCACAGTGCATCCTCCTCCGATGTTGTAGACACCCGAGGGGCACTCCCTCTCCGCAGCCAGAAGAAAGGCATCGGCCACATCCGAGACATAGGTGAAGTTCCGGACCTGGCTGCCATCGCCATAGATATGAATCGGATCACCGGACAACCCGGCGCGGATGAATCGATCGAAAGCCATATCGGGCCTTTGCCTTGGGCCAAAGACAGTGAACAGCCGCAGAGAAACTGCCGGAACTCCCATTTCCGAACGGTAAACATCACAGAGTTTTTCGGCAGCGAGCTTGGTGACCCCATAGGGAGATGCCGGACATAAACGGGAGTCTTCACGAGCCGGCAAATCGGGAGTGTTGCCATACACCGAAGAGCTGGATGCATTCACGAAACGTTCGATTCTGGCGGTCCGGCAGGCTTCAAGGAGACGCTGGGTGACTCCCATGTTTTCACGAATATAGAGATCGAAGGATTCCCCCCAGCTGGAACGCACACCGGCACGCGCCGCCAGATGAAAGACACGGTCCACTTTTGCAAGGACTGAGGGCAAATCCATGGCATACAGATCCGCTTCGATCCACTGAAATCCGGGAGATGAAAGCAGCGGGGCAAGATTGGCCCGTTTTCGCCCGGCCGGGTAAAAGTCAGTCAGGCAATCGATACCGATCACTTTCAAACCCTTTGCCAGAAGGGCCTCACATACATGGGAACCAATAAAACCGGCGCATCCGGTGACAAGGCAGGTGGACATGAAAAAAGAGTGAGTGACTTGTATTCTGTTGTCAACCGGAGCACAACCGGTGTCAGGCTGGAAATCCTCCGCATGAAAAAAGAGGCTGGCGAATTATCATGAAACTGTTTTTTGTGGCTGGAGAGCCCTCGGGAGATGCCCATGCCGCTGATGTGATCGGCGAAATTCTGAAGATCCGCCCGGATGCGGAGATTCATGCCTATGGCGGTGAAAGAATGAAAGCGGCCGGAGCGAAGATCCATTTCGATCTGACTTCTCTCTCCTCGATCGGGCTTGACTGGGTTCGCAACATCCGGACTTATTCCCGCCTGATCCGCCAGGCCCCATTGCTCTGCCGGGAGCTGGGGATCCGCGATGTCGTGCTGGTGGACTATCCAGGTTTTAACCTGCGCGTCGCCACCCGGGCGCACCAGTCGGGCCTTGCGGTCCGCTATTACATCTCCCCTCAGGTATGGGCCTGGAGAACCGGCCGGGTCAAAAGGATGAAGCGGGACCTGAAAAAGGTTTTTGTGATCCTGCCCTTCGAGGAGGAATTTCTCCAGCAGAGGGGGGTGCCAGCCCGGTTTGTCGGGCATCCCCTGGTGGATCGCCTGAAGGAGAGAAGATCTCCCGGTGAAATCCGTGCAAGTGCCGGACTCCCTCTTTCGGAGGAGATTCCCCTGGCAGGCCTGCTGCCGGGAAGCCGCCCGCGCGAAGTGCAGCGCCTCGGGCCGGTTCTGTATGAATCCGCCCGGCTATTGCTGCAGCGCTTTCCGAATCTTCATTTTGTGGTGCCCCGCAGTGACAGCATCACGGCAGAGGAAATCCGCCAGGTTTTCAGGCAGGACATCCCCTGGACACTGGTCGAAAATCCATCACCGGATCTGCGCTCCGCTTTCCGGGTCTCACTGACCAAAAGCGGGACATCGACACTTGAAAACGCCCTGCTGGGTATTCCCCAGGTGGTTCTTTACAAGGTTAAGCCATTGGATGCCTGGATCGCACGGCGCGTCATCCGGATCCCCTGGATCGGGCTGGTGAATATCCTCGCCGGACGGGAAATCTGCCCGGAGTGCCTGCAGGAAAACTGCACTCCCGAGAATATCGCTAAGAAGGCTATCCCTCTGATTGAAGACACGCCTCAACGCACTCAGATGCTCGAGGATCTGAGAAGAGTCGCTGCCTCACTCGGAGAGGGTCAGGCAGCCCGAAGAACCGCAGAGGCCCTGATCGAAGACATCGAGGGAGTGTAGAAAATCAATATCCCTTTGAGACGGCTGATATGGAAAACATCCACTCAGCCATATCTGGAGAACCCATCTCTGAGTGGAATGGATGCCCCTCAGATATGAATCGGCTTTCCTTCGACTGCCAGAGCGGCTTCTTTGATGCATTCCGCCAGAGTGGGATGGGCATGGGATGCAAGGGCGAGGTCCTCGCTGCTGGCTCCGAAAGCCATGGCCACAGCCGCCTCGGCGATCAGGTCACCAGCATGAGGGCCGATGATATGAATCCCCAGCAGGCGGTCCGATTCCGCATGAGCCAGGATCTTCACTCTCCCATCAGTTTCTCCCATGGCGCGTGCACGCCCATTGGCCATGAATGGAAAAGCGCCTTTCTTGTAAGGGATTCCCTCGCGGACCAGCTCCTCCTCGCTGCGCCCGACCGATGCAATTTCCGGGTGGGTGTAAACCACCCCCGGGATGGAGTTGTAGTCAACATGGCCATACCCTTTGAAGATATGGTCCACACAGGCGACACCTTCCTCTTCGGCTTTGTGAGCCAGCATCGGGCCGCGAATCACATCACCGATGGCATAGACACTGCCAGCCGCAGTCGCAAAGTGATCATCGACCGGAATACGCCCGCGCTGATCGGTTTGAATGCCCACAGTTTCGAGTCCGATATCCGAGGTGTTGGGAATCCGCCCGACCGAGAGCAGGACCCGGTCACACTGGATCGGCTCGCTGCCTTCACATTCGACCACACAATGGTCCCCAGCCACTCGAGCACGGGTCACCCGGCTGCCGAGGCTGAACACCAGGCCCTGTTTTTCGAAAATTTTCTGTGCTTCCTGGGCGAGTTCGAGATCCATGCCGGGGAGGATGCGGTCCATGTATTCAAGGACGGTCACCCTGGCTCCCAGCCGCTTCCAGACCGAGCCGAGCTCGAGGCCGATTGCGCCTGCCCCGATCACCACCAGGTGTCCAGGGACTGATGAATACGACAGGGCCTCGGTGCTGGTGCCGATCCGATCCCCATCCAGTTCGACTCCTTTGAGCGGGGCGGAGAGGCTTCCTGTGGCAATGATGATATTCTTCGTTTCGAGAACTGTAGTCTGTCCACCCTTTCTGAACAGCCACCTTGCCGGGGGCTTCGATTCTGCCACTCCCCTCGATGCGTTCGACCCCATTTTTCTTGAACAGGGATGCGATCCCGCCGGTCAAGGCGCGCACCACAGATTCTTTGCGCTTCATCATGGTGGCAAGATCAAAATCCAGGCTCCCTGCTTTGATGCCATGGGCTTTGAAGGACTTCTGGGCGGCATGAAGCATGTGGCTGGATTCCAGGAGGGCTTTGCTCGGGATGCAGCCGATACGCAGGCAGGTTCCTCCCAGGGCTGGTTCTTTCTCGATACAGGCTACTTTGAGGCCCATCTGTCCGGCACGGATTGCGGCAACATATCCTCCCGGCCCACCCCCGATGATAACAAGATCATACTGGCTCATTTTTTCCTCCTGGCTGCCATGTCCTGCCGGTTCCTGGTGAAAACGCAGGGGGCATTCGGGCAGTAATTTTCAAAATATATACGGGGAAAGTACAGGGAGAAATGCGGTGCTGGAAGCCTGTGTGCCCAGATATTCCACATTTCAGCCGAGGCTGTTTCCCCCCCCCCTGTCCATCCCGATTGCGTGATGCAGGCCTTGCGATGGAAGGCTATATTTCCATCATGAGGCGTGCCGGCTCCTCGATGACCTCTTTGATGCGTTTCAGGAATGTGACCGCTTCGCGCCCATCCACAATGCGATGGTCATAAGTCAGTGCGACATACATCATGGGGCGAATGACGATCTGGCCCTCCCGGACTACCGGGCGGTCCTGGATGGCATGAAGGCCAAGCACCCCGCTCTGGGGTGGATTGACAATCGGTGTGGAGAGGAGTGAACCAAACACCCCACCATTACTGATGGTAAAAGTGCCACCCTCGAGTTCTTCGAGATGAATCCGGTTTTTCTGGGCGCGTTCACCGAAGTCGGAAATCATGGCTTCGATGTCTGAAAAGCTCATCCGGTCCGCATCGCGGAGCACCGGGACAACCAGGCCTTTCTGGCTGCTGACAGCGATCCCGATGTCGTAGTGATTCCGATAAACGATGTCGGTTCCGCGAATTTCTGCATTGAGCTGGGGAAACCGTTTCAAAGCATCCACCACCGCTTTGACAAAGAAGGACATGAATCCAAGGCGGACACCATATTTTTCCTGGAAACGATCACGGTATTGTTTGCGCAGGTTATTCACTTCAAGCAGATCGATTTCGTTGAATGTGGTGAGAAGTGCGGCGTTGTGTTGAGCCTCCAGGAGCCGTTGCGCAATCGCCCTGCGCATGGGAGTCATGGGGACAATTTCTTCTTCACGGTTTGCGGCTGCAACAGCTGGTGCCGCCACGGCCTGGGGGGTGGGTTCCGGATCGGAAGCCAGAGGGACAGCGGCAATGACATCTTCTTTCAGCAGCCGGCCACCGGGACCGCTGGGTTTCAAAGCCGCCGGGGAAATTCCTGTTTCAGCCAGGAGGCGCTGGGCTGAAGGCATGATGGGTGGAATCTCCTGGACGGGTTTCGGAACAGCAGCTTCCGGAGGTGCTGGAACTGGAGCCTGGGGGCTATCTGTGGGAGCCTGGGGAGCGGGAGCTGCCTGAGCCGCGGGCGCAGGCGCTGCTGCCACCTGTCCCGGCTCGATCAAAGCGATAACTTCGCCGATTCGTGCTGATTCGCCTTTTTTCTTCAGGATCGATTTCAACTGTCCGGATGCGGGCACAGGCAGCTCGACAGTTGCTTTGTCGGACTCCAGCTCGACAACGATCTGGTCCACAAGCACCGGATCCCCTTCTTTGACCAGCCAGGTGCCGATAAATACCTCGGTGATGGATTCACCGATTGCGGGAACCTTCAATTCAACGGTCATGAAGCGCTCGCTTTCTGTGGCATGTTATTCCCAATTACTGGAAGTCATATCCTCTTGAATAAATTTCGATCATCCAAGATCGGCAAAAGCATTACCAATGACCTGGCGCTGTTCGAGCTTGTGGCGGTTTGGTGAGCCGGTCGCTGTGCTGGGGGAAACCGGACGATGGATTCCCATGAATGGGAATTTACCGAACAGCAGATCCCCGAAACGTGAACGGAGAAACCGCCAGGCCCCCATGTTTTCCGGTTCCTCCTGAACCCAGATGACAGGAGTCTTTTCGGGATATTTTTCCAGCGCAGGCGCAAGAACTTCTTCAGGAAGCAGTGGGTAGAGCTGCTCCTGGCGCAGAATGGCGACATCCGACCGGCGGGTCCGTTCGCGTTCTTCAGCCAGCTCGTAGTAGATTTTGCCGCTGCACAGGAGGATGCGGGAAACAGGCCGTTCTTCCGGCCATTCATCCGGAAGGACACGGTAGAATTGTCCATTTTCAAGATCTTCGAGGGATGAAATCACGCTGGGATGACGCAAGAGGCCTTTGGGTGTCATGACGATCAGCGGTTTCCGCCACTTGCGAAGAACCTGCCGGCGCAGGACATGGAAATACTGGGCTGGTGTCGTCGGGTTGACGATCTGGATGTTGTAGTCGGCTGCCAGCGCCAGAAAACGTTCGAGGCGCGCACTTGAATGCTCCGGGCCCTGGCCTTCGAAGCCATGTGGCAGCAGCAGGGTGATCCCGCTGAGGCGGTTCCATTTTCCTTCCCCACAGATGATGAACTGATCGATGATCACCTGGGCTGCATTGCAGAAATCTCCGAACTGGGCTTCCCAGAGGACCAGCCCATCCGGGCAGTCGAGGCTGTAGCCATAATCGAAACCCAGAACGCCTGCCTCGGAAAGCGGACTGTTGTAGATCCATACCGGAGACTGATCCGGCGAGAGGTGCTGAAGAGGGCACCAGCTGTGGCCATCTTCATAGTCATGCAGGACTGAATGGCGATGGCTGAAGGTTCCACGTTCGCTGTCCTGCCCGCTCAATCGGACAGGATGGCCTTCAACCGCCAGGCTGGCAAAGGCGAGTGATTCAGCTGCAGACCAGTCCAGCGGGCGCTTCCCCTGCGCCATCTCCCGTCGATGCTCCAGCCAGCGGACCAGCTTGGGGTGGACATTAAAGCCTTCCGGAACGACTGTCTGCTTAAGCAGCAGTTCGCTGAGTTCCTCCTTCTGGACACCGGTCGGAACATTGGTGGCCAGATCCTCTTTGCCCCCGAAATAACCCTGCCAGATTCCCACAAAAGGCTGGCGCTGGCGCACAAATTCAGGGTTCCTCGCCACCGACAGTTCCATATCGAGGTGGCGGTAACGGACCTCAGCGATGCGGTTAGCCTCCTCACGGGTGACTCCGCCCAGCTTCAGGAGGTGATTCAGGTATCCTTCCCGCACCGAGGGCCTTTTTTCGATGGCACGATACAAAACCGGCTGAGTGAACGACGGTTCATCGCCTTCATTGTGGCCATGGCGGCGGTATCCATACATGTCGATTACGACATCGCGTTTGAAGGTTTTACGGTACTCGAGGGCCAGATGAACCACCTGGGCTACCGCTTCGGGGTCTTCGCCATTGACATGGAAGATGGGGATATGAAGCATCTTGGCCACCGAGGTGGCATAAGTCATCGAGCGCCCCTGGCTTGGAGGGGTGGTAAATCCCATCTGGTTGTTGATCAGAATGTGGATGGTGCCACCGGTCTCGTACCCCTCCAGCTGGCTCATGTTGAGGGTTTCCTGGACAATTCCTTCACCGGCAAAGGCCGCATCGCCATGAATGAGGAAGACCATCCCCCGGTCATGGGCGTGATCTTTCACCCGGTCCTGTTTGGCACGTTTGCGGCCCAGCGCCACAGGATTGACATACTCAAGGTGGCTTGGGTTGAAACACAGGGATAGATGCACACTGTGGCCGCTGCTGGTCATCCACTCGGTGCTGTATCCAAGGTGATATTTGACATCACCATGGCTCCCCAGAATGTCCGGATCCGAATCATCGAACTCGCGGAAAATTTCCTTGGCGCTTTTTCCCATGATGTTGGCCAGGACATTGAGCCGGCCACGGTGAGCCATGCCAAGAACAATTTCATCACAACCCAGATCGCCGGCTTTTTCGATCGCCAGATCGAGCAGAGGGATCAGGCTTTCAGCTCCTTCGAGCGAGAAACTTTTGGCGCCGGTGTACTTTTTACGGATGAACTCCTCGAAGATGACCGCATCGGTGAGGCGTGTCAGGATGCGCAGCTGCTCCTTGCGGGTCAGGCGCAGGCGATTCTGGGTTCCTTCCATCCGTTCCTGGAGCCATTCCCGAACTCCCAGGTCATCGATGTGCATGAACTGAACCCCGATCGATCGACAGTAGGTGTTCTGAAGCTGCTCGAGGATCGTTCTCAATGTCCGGACATTAGGCCCGGCCATGGTGACAGTGGAAAAAGGCCGGTCCAGATCCGCTTCAGTCATCCCGTAATGGGCCGGATCAAGTTCGGGGGGACTGGGGCGCGGCATTCCAAGGGGTTCGATGCGTGCGATGATGTGCCCGCGGACCCTGTAGTTCCGGATCAGCTGATCGACCCGATGCTGAAGGGTCGCCCACCTCGGCTTCACGCTGCTTGAGGTGGCCATTGGTCTGGTGTGGGGCCTTGCGGCGAAAAGGCCTTCGGCAACGAATGACGGCCCGACTCGAGGCTTTCTTTTCCCGTTATCCTCGGCCAGCCCTTCAAACCAGGCCCGCCATTCGGGATCCACTGAATTTGGATCGTCGAGAAAGTCGCTATAAAGAGATTCAATAAATTCGAGATTGTGGGGGCTGGGAGCGGGTATCGGTTTCTGCATGTTTTCCAAAGAGTTTCCCGCCGAAAAAGACCATTTCTGATCAGGATCATCCAGCCTGCAAATCTCCCCCTCGAGTCAGCAGAGAGGTTGTGTTTCGGCAGACAACCTGAAGGGGGCTTCGGCCAGGGAAAATCGTCAATTTTGTATCGAATTCAGATTGATTCCGGCGGCTCATTCTGTCAAGGGTTGGCGTCCTGTTATCCCCAGATAGAAATGTCCGGTCGTGGTGGTTGAGAAAATGGCGGTTTTTCTCAACGCGAAGCGAAGCTTCTCACTTTCCTTCCTGGCTGATACCGGACATTTTCTTGTGGCTATCACACAGCAAAGTGCGGACTTGACCACCCCCGGAAGAATTGAAAGAATCTCAATGGAATCAGTGAGTCGAGTTCCAATCCACACAGTTATTACAAGTCGGGAGGATTTTCATGTCACCAGAGCAAGTTTCGCGTCGAGATTTCATCAAAACCGCCTCGGCAGCGGGGTTGGCGGCGGGAGTCGGCCTGCAGGTCATGGTGGGGCATGCTGAACCGGTGGGGAATAAAAAACTACGGGTTGCCTTTATCGGCACCGGGGGACGTGGGAGATCGGTCATGTCCGATGCCCTCAAACATGAAAATCTGGAGGTCACGGTTATTTGTGACACCTCCCCCGAGAGCCTCAAAAAAGGGCAGGACCAGGTGGAAGAGAAAACCGGCAAACGCCCGGCTGGAGTCGGGGGTGACCCTTATGCTTACCGCAAAGTGCTGGCAGACAAGGATGTGGATTGTGTTGTAATCGCCACACCCTGCTACTGGCATACCACCATGTATATCGATGCCCTGAAAAACGGGAAACCTTTTATGGGGAAAAACCGATGTCGATCACAGCCTGGGAGCTGAAAGAAATCCAGGAAGTCCGCAAACAGCATAAAGATGTGGTCATGCAGATCGGAACCCAGTGGGGAGCCCATGAGGGGCGCCGCAATATCATCAAAAAAGTCCAGGATGGCTTGATCGGTGATCTCTGGGATGGGCGTTTTCATCGCTACAACGGCTGGGACACTTTTTCCGGGTGGTTCACCGAACGGGAAAAATCCGGCGACTGGATGCTCGAGCAGGCAGTCCATGAGTTCAACCTGATGTGGTGGGTGACCCAGATGCACCCTGTTTCTTGTTCAGCGGTCGGGCGCAGTGGAATCATCCCCGGCCGTGACACGACCAGCTTTTACACAGCCCTGCTGCAGTATGGAAAGCCGCTCGAGAACCTGGTGATCCGATACACGCATACCTTCATCGAAGTCCCTGACCAGGATGGCGGCTGGGGATTCAAGATTGTCGGGTCCAAGGGAGATGTCGACCTGATGGATGCCACCGCCCACCTGCGTGAGAAACCCGCCGAAGGTGAACAAACCATTGTCGGTGAAGGCCCGGAGGGGGACACTTTCGAGCATCTCGGAAACTTCTTCCAGTGTGTCCGCGAAGGCACTCCGGACAAAGTCAATTGTGGAATCGAAAACGGAGTTGGTTCCACAGTGATCGGCTTGATGATTCGCCAGAGTGTGGAGCAGAAACGCCCGGTGACACTTGAAGAGACACTGGCCGATACCCGCAGACCGCCGGTACCTGCGGCCTGAAGCCATTGACGACAGAAGGAGTCGACAGATGAAAAATAAGGCGCTGAATCGCCGGACTTTCCTCGAGGCAGGGCTGTTGACCGCAGCTGCGGCAACCCTGGGCATGGGTGGAACAACCTCCTTTCCATCTTATGCCGCTGAATCATCCCAAAGAAAGAAGGATGCTCCCGTGAAATTTGCCAAAGCCATGATCACTGAACCACCGGACGAGAAGATCCTCAGGGAAATCAAGGAGGCCGGATTCGATGGAGTGGAAGCCAACCTGATGGGGCTGAAAGGCCCCATGGTCACCCGCGAGGAGGCTGCCAAGGTGCGGGAAATTGCCGACAAGCTCGGGGTGCGTGTGCATTCGGTGATGCGCGGCTGGGCGGAATACAACAGCCCCGATCCAGCCAAAGTCAAAGCCGACCAGGAATATACGATTTCCACCATGCGCGCCGCTCAGGGGTATGGCGCGGATGTGATCCTGCTGGTTCCCGGGCGCATCGGTGGAATGAAGATGCCGGAGCGTGGAGATTTCAAGATCGTGTTCGATCCCGCAACCGGCCATATCACCTCGGCTGCCGAGGGGGACAATGCCCCCTATGCGGAATACATCCAGGCTCACAACCAGGCCTGGGATGCCTTTAAGGTATCGATCAACGAGCTGATCCCGATCGCCGAAGAAACCGGGGTGATCGTCGCGGTCGAAAATGTGTGGAACAATATGTTCCTAAGCCCCGAGCATTTCGCATTCTTTGTAGATACCTTCAAAAGCCCCTGGGTGCAGGCCTATTTCGATGTCGCCAACCACATGGCCTATGGCCCGCCACCCCAGGAGTGGATTCAGGTTCTCGGCAAGCGGATCAAGAAGATCCATATCAAAGATTACAAGATCAATCCCCCGGATGGGAACGAGTGGCCCAGCTTGCGCGAAGGGAGTGTCGAATTTCCCAAAGTGATGGCGGCGCTCGAAGAGGTCGGTTACAGTGGCTGGTTGACGATTGAAGGCCCTTGCGGTGATCTGAAAGAATGCAACCAGAAGCTCGAACTGATCGTGGCAGGCAAGTAAGTTGAATTAATCTGCGCGGGCGCACCTGCCTGGTGCGCCCGCCCGCTTGATCCGCCATCAGGCGTTCACAATCATTGAATCACCCCGCTCGGAAAGACCTGAAGCCTGGCAACCACCAAAAACCAGCATAAAAAATACTGAAATTATGCCTTGACCAGAACAGAGAGGTATGTAAAATTTATCTGTTTTTCATCCATCATCAACTCTGTTTTGTCAACTGACAAAACCAGACTTTCAGGCAAGTGAGGAAATCGGATGAACTCGACCCCTGTCTGGCTCTGGTTGTGCATCGGACTGACTGTCCTGGCACTGCTCACAGTGGGAGTCTGGTTTTACTTCACCGAGAAATCACAATTCCAGCGGGAAATCGAGACAACCCTCCTGGTAACCAACAAGTTGAAAGCCTCGCAGATTTCAACCTGGAGGGCTGAGCGGCTGGCCGAGGCCGGAGAAATCATGGAAAGGCCATTCCTGCCTGAATGGATGGCCAGCTGTGTGAAAGATCCACAATCGGAGCGATCGAGGTATCTAATTGACCTTTTCAAAGCCCTGGCTCACTCAGATAAGTATTTCAATATTCTTCTGGTCGATCCCGAGGGAAGCATCCGTTTGAAGCTCCGCGAAAGTCCTGTTCAGCTATTGCCCGAATCGCTGAGGGTGCTGAAGCTGGCGATTGCGGAGAAGAAACCATTCCTTACAGAAATCCATGGTGGGACTCCCGAGCTGCCGCAGCACATCGATGCGATTGCTCCACTGATCATCACGAGCGGAAGCACGGAGACTGTCGCCGGCGCATTGATTCTGGTCACTGATCTTCGGGATTTCCTGCTTCCATTGCTGCAGTTCTGGCCACTGCCTTCCGGGAGCGCAGAGGGTCTGCTTGTGGTTCGCCAAGACGATCACGCCACATTATATTCACAGGGGTTGAATACAGACACGAATGGCCTGAAAAAAGAAATTTCTCTTGATCGCAGTGAAGTCATCGCGGTGAAGGTGGCTCTGGGACAGGAGGGGATTCTTTATGCCCCGGATTATCGCGGGGTGGAATCGGTCGCGGCTGTGCAGAAAATTCCCAATTCCCCCTGGTCTCTGGTGACCAAGATCGATGTATCAGAAGCATTCCGCACCTGGCACTCCACGGCTTTAATGATCATCGGGTTGATGATCGGATCTTTCGTATTGCTGGCGGCTCTGGGAGTTCTGGCCTGGCTGTATTACCGATCGGTCCATTACAAGGGGCTGTTAAAAGCAGAACGTGCATATCGTGACAGCGAGGCGCGTTACCAGACCCTTTTTGAATCGAATCCCCAGCCCATGTGGGTTTATGACCGTGAGACCCTGCGATTCCTTGCAGTCAATGATTCAGCGGTGCATCGATACGGGTATTCGAAGGAAGAGTTTCTTTCGATGTCCCTCGCCGACATCCGCCCGACAGAAGACCTTCCCCGGCTGATGGAAAAGGTCCGTATGGCCTCAAGCGGGCTTGATGAATCCGGTTTCTGGACACATCGAAAGAAAAACGGCGACCTGGTGTTTGTTGAGATTTCAACCTACACACTGGATTGGAAAGACCGTCCCGCAAAGATGGTTCTTGTGCACGATGTGACAGACCAGCTCAAATCCGAGAATGAGCTGAGGGACAGTGAGGAGCGATTCCGGGCTGTGGTCGAAACCGCCCCGGAAGCAATCATGATCCAGACCGGGGGATGCTTCGCTTATCTGAATCCGGCCGCGGTATCCCTGTTCGGCGCAGAGAATAAAGAGCAGCTGCTGGGCAAGGCTGTCATCGAACAGTTCTGCCCAGAAGATCGCGAACTGGTCTGGGAGCGGATGCACCGTTTGAACGACGACCATCAGGCGGTTCCTCTGGCCGAAGAAAAAATCCTGCAATGCGATGGAACGCCTGTGGATGTTGAGGCTCTGGCGGTTCCGTTTCATTTCCATGGGGAGCATGGGGCCCTGGTCTTCCTGCGAAACATTTCTGAACGAAAGCGAAACGAACAGGAACGCGAGCGCATGAGCGGCGCCATAGAACAGGCAGCTGAAGAGATCATCATCTGTGATGCGAACGGGATCATCCAGTATGTCAATCCGGCATTTGAGTCGATTACAGGTTACTCGAGAGAAGAAGCCATCGGGCAGAACCCGCGCTTCCTGAAGAGCGGCAGCCAGGATGAGGCCTTTTATCGTGACATGTGGCGGACCATCTCATCCGGCGGGACATGGGAGGGCAGGTTTATCAACCGGAAGAAGGATGGGACTCTGTTCACAGAGGAAGTCAGCATCTCCCCGATCCGCGACAGGAACGGCGCGATCGTCAATTATGTTGCAGTCAAACGCGACATCTCGCATCAACTCCACCTCGAAGAAGAAAAAGCGCAGCTGCAGATTCAACTGGTGCAGGCGCAAAAGATGGAGGCTGTCGGGAGGCTGGCAGGCGGAGTCGCGCATGATTTCAACAATATGCTGCAGGCCATCCTCGGATATACGGATTTGGCGCTTGAGTCTGTGCACAAAGATGATTTCATCCGCAACGATCTGATCGAGGTCAAAAAGGCCGCGCAGCGTTCAGTCGAACTCACCCGCCAGCTGCTGGCCTTCGCGAGGAAGCAACCCAACAATCCAAAAACACTCGACATCAACTCGATCATTTCCGGATTGCTCAAAATGCTGGTTCGCCTGATCGGAGAGGATATCGATCTGGTTTTCAATCCAGGCCAGGATGCCTGGACTGTGAGGATGGATCCCACTCAGGTGGACCAGATTCTGGCCAACCTGGTGGTCAACGCACGGGATGCCATTGCAGGCACCGGCAAGATCACCATCGAAACCAGGAATGTAGTTTTCGATGATGATTACTGCTCCACTCATGTGGATTTCATTCCGGGTGAATATGTCCAGCTGGCGGTCAGTGACAGCGGCCGTGGCATGGACAAGGAAACCCTGCAGCATGTATTCGAACCCTTCTTCACCACCAAGGCATCCGGTGAAGGAACCGGCCTCGGGCTGGCGACTGTGTATGGGATTGTCAAGCAGAATGATGGCCTGATCCATGTGTATACCGAAGTCGGTGAAGGGACAAGTTTCCGCATCTATTTCCCGAGGTTTTCTGAAACACAAGGGAGAGAGATTCTTCGGTCGAAACCAGATGAACTGGTTGGCGGTGCTGAGACGATCTTCATCGTGGAAGATGAAGAACTGATCCTGGATCTCGGGGTCCGGATGCTGAACCAGCTGGGCTATCAGGTGATCACTGCGAAATCACCCGAGGAAGCGGTTTTATTGTTTGGGAGCTTGGAAAAGAAGCCGGACCTTCTGCTTACAGATGTCATCATGCCGGAGATGAACGGGCCGGAGCTTGCCCGCAGGCTGATGGAGATTCGGCCGGAGTTGAAGTGCTGTATATGTCGGGATATACCGCCGATGTCATTGCCCATCGCAAAATTCTTGAAAAAGATGTCCATTTCATCCAGAAGCCCTTTTCCATCGAAACCCTGGCAGCGGAAGTACGGGCGGCTCTGGATGAGATTGTTTCCTGACTCTCAACGGACCATCAATGCCAGCCAGTGCCCCTCTCCGGGTGAAGCGAGATCAACAGGCATGCCAGCTTCCACACTGGATTGCGCGCCCCAGGTTCCTGCCGCGATATCGAGCCATTTCAGGTGGAATGATCCCTCTATTCCCTCCAGTTTGAGGGACACTTTTCCTCCATTGGGGAAATAAACCGCATAGGCTTTTCCAGGAACAAAGCGGAGATAAGCCTCATTCGGTTCCCGGTCAGCCAGGAGACTGCTTTCGGAATCGGCCCGGGATTCAAAGAAAGGAAATTCATCAAAGAACATCCGAAAGCTGCGGATATGGGCTTTGGCCGCCTCGTTCAAACCCAGGCCGGAATCCGGACGGTGGAATCGGCAGCCAGCAGCGCCACCCATCAGATTGCGCCAGAACCGTTCCTCTCCATCCCTGCTGCTGCCATAACGCCCGGTATCCGCCCCATAGGTTTTCACACAGTTGACCGGCCGCGGCTTCTCCTGGATTCGTGAAAGCACCCACTGGAGGTTATCCCAATGTTCCTGGCCTTTGTTGTGGTTGTTTTGGGAGACATCAATAAAAGAATAGAGTTCGGGGTGGTCGAATGTCCGGCGGTGCATTTTATCTTTCAGGTTCCAGGGGTCCCACATCTCTGTGAGGAACACCTCAGCTCCCTTTTCCAGTGCGCGCTCGCGGATGAAACCGGCCCAGAAAGCCCCCCATTCTTCCGCTCCGCCGGTTTCGTTATCCATGCAGTAAAGGACATGGCCGTGCGTGAGGGATATGGAGAGCATCTTGTCGACAAAGGCTGTCTGATATTTGAGCAGGGGAAGAATATTTTTGAGAGCGGGAACAGAAAAGAAGAAGGGCTGTTCATTGGCTCCGGGGTGTTTCGGGTAAGTGGGTTTAAGGCCGGTTTGTTCCTCGGTGTAGTTGATATTGTTGGCCGGGTTATAGGGATGATCTTTCCAGCGTGTCGAACCGGATGAATCCGAGTAGTCGAAACGGTCCCAGACTTCGATCTGGACGATGATATCGCGCTCCTCAGTCCAGTTGAGGAACTTCTCGAATCGTTGCCAGTATTCTTCGTTCCACTTTTCGAGGTCGTATTTTCCGGGTTCGATTTCCGCGAATGGGTAGACCTCGAACCCGAAATCGTGCCGGTCGCTCATGGTGTTGCGGACATAATTCGCACCGACAGCTTTCATTTCAACGAGGTGGTCTTTGAGATCGGGGATCTGAAAGAGGTTGTCATCCTTGCTGCCGCCGGTGAGAAGGATCGGTTCACCCTTGTATTCCCAGTAGCGTGGATTTTCGCTCCAGGGATGAATCGGATCGGTTCCAGCAAAGGTTAGACCGGCCTGAAGGCAACTGAGGATGAATATCGCAAGGGTGAAACAGGGATGGGTCGTTCGGTTGGGGGCTGCCTGAGGGGATATCATGGATTCTTCCTTTCCAGAGAGTGTCCACTCCCTATGATACCGGCTCAGGGGAAAAAAGTGACCATGCCGAAAACTTCCCCTTAGGGCGCCATCATTCCAGGGGCGCCATCATTCCAGGGGCGCCATAAATGTCGCCCCTACAATCCAGGTTTTGGATCCTCAATTATCGATATCGAATCCGGATCGAAGGGGGTTCCGACTCCATTGAGTCCGTTGTAAGTTCAATTCTTCAAGAATCACCAAATTTCTTTCATGCGCTTTGAATGGTTTGTCGCACGGCGTTATCTCAAAGGTGCCCATCGGGGTCGGACTTACATATCGACCGCGGGAGTCACTATCGGTGTCACTGTCCTGATCGTGGTGATATCGGTTATGAATGGCTTCGAGCGGGAGTTTCTCGGAAAGATGCTCGGGGCTTATGGCCACCTGCGCCTGATTCCAGTGGAAAATGGCCAGGTGATCACACGGTTGTATTCGTATGAAGACTGGATCCCGCGTTTCAGCAAAGAGCCAGGAGTCGAGGGAGTGTCGCCGATCATCGAATCGGGAGTCATGATCATCGCTGAAAGCCCGAGGAATCGTGAACCGCAGGGGCAGTTCATTCAGGTGCGGGGAATCGATCCGATCCATGAGGGCCAAGCCAGCGATCTGATTCGCGGGCGCCTGCTTGGAGAATGGCCCGAGCTGGCGGATACCCCCGCTTCGGCCTCCTCCGCTACAAAAACAGTCCTGATCGATCCATTCGCGGTAGAGCCGAAAACACCCCCCATCTTTCTTGGGCTGGAACTGGCCAAAGAGCTGTACAATGCCCCTGATAACTGGCACTGGTCCAGCACGGATCCCCGGCTGAGGGATTTTCTGGAATCCGAGGTCATGGGGAAAAAAGTCAAACTGGTGGCCCCACGCCTGGATCGTGGCCCATCCGGCCAGGAGCTGTTTTTTGTCGAAGCCGAGGTCAAAGGAATTTTCAAGACCGGCTTTTTCGATTTTGACCTGCGTTCGGCCCTCACTTCCCTGGAAACAGCCCGAATCCTGAAGCGACTGCCACCCGGCACAGTAGAATACCTCGAGGTCAAGCTCTCCGACCCCGATCCGGATAAGACCTTTCAGGCCGCACTGGCTATGATCGACCATGCTTCAACCTCCTATCATGGGTCTTTTTATGGACTCCCCTGGATGGCGATCAATCCGGTCCTGCTCAAGGCGGTCAAGATCGAAAAAGTGGTGATGGGTTCGATTCTGACACTGGTGGTCCTGGTGGCGGCATTCGGAATCGCCAGCACACTGGTGATGACAGTTCTTGAAAAAACCCGGGAGATCGGCACCTTGATGGCACTGGGCGCACGTCGCCGCACCATCATGTCGATCTTTGTGCTCAATGGGTTTCAGGTGGGATTTTTCGGAACTCTGTATGGATTGTTTGTTGGCCTGGGGATCTGCAAATTGATCGAGATCCTGAAACTGCCGATGCCCGGTGGCGGAGGGGTGTATGTCCTCGACATTCTGCCGGTCGAGATCCGCTGGCTGGATGTGGCTTTCATTATTCTATTTTCAGTGGCCGCATCCACCATTGCAGGGATCTATCCCGCCTGGAAGGCTGCACGACTGCAACCGGTGGAGGCGCTGAGCTATGAATAGGATGGTTGAATGAGAATATTCTTTATTGGAGATGTGTTTGGCAAACCGGGAAGGCGGATTCTGAAGCATCACCTCGAATGGCTGCGGGAAGAACTGAGAGTTGATGTTTGTGTGGCGAATGGCGAAAATGCCGCCTCAGGCAAAGGAATCACCCCGGGAGTCGCCGAGGAGCTGTTTGCCTCAGGAGTTGATCTGATTACCACAGGCAACCACTGCTACGACAACAAGGAAGTTTTCACCTTGTTTGAAAAGGATGAGGAAAGAATTATCCGTCCATTGAACTATCCACAAGGCTCACCAGGCCCGGTGTGCGCCCGCTGGAGTTCCCCTTCGGCGGGGACACTGACTGTGGTTCAGTTGATGGGGCGGGTGTACATGCCTCCCTGTGACTCCCCTTTTACAGCCATCGATGCCTTTCTCGAAACCGCCCCCTCCAGCGCCATCCTGGTGGATGTCCATGCCGAGGCGACCTCCGAAAAACAGGCCCTGGCCTGGTATCTGGATGGCCGGGTCACCGCGGTGATCGGAACGCATACCCATGTCCAGACTGCGGATGAACGCATTCTGCCCCACGGAACAGCGGCCATTACCGATGCGGGGATGACCGGCCCGCATGATGGAATTATCGGTGGGGAGCTCAAGCAGATGATGCGGCGCTTTCTGACTGTGCTGCCCACCGGGCTTGAAGTCGCCAAAGGAAAGCCGATGATTCATGCGGTGCTGATCGAAACCGAAAACAGCGGATTGAATGCCCGGAAGATCGAGCGCTTTTCTCTTGGGGAAAACCAGCTCAACCGGGGCAGCATCGGGGTGTCATAAAATACGGGCCCTCCATCGAGGTCGCCCATTAACAACAGGAGGAGGAGGCTTTTATGTCTGAATCGAATCTCTTGACTCGACGGGAATTTGTCCAGCGTGCTTCAGTGGGGGCGGCGGCACTGGCTTCTGCCTGGAGTTATGCCCCGAGTGTCGGCGCGGTCGGCGCAAACGAACGGATAAACATCGGGGTTATCGGAACGGGGGGGATCGCCGGAAGCCACGGGCAGGCGCTTGAAGCCATCAAGGACGAAGAGAATTGCACCATTGTCGCGGTCTGTGATATCTGGACCAGGCGAATGAACGATTATGCTTCGATGGTCAAATCGAAGTTCGGGGAAGAGCCGAAAACCTACCATGATTACCGTGAGCTGCTCGCCAATCCCGATATCGACAAAGTTGTCATCGCCACACCGGAACACTGGCATGAGCGGATGACGATCGATGCCTGCCGTGCCGGCAAAGCGGTGTATGTCGAAAAGCCGATGACACACAATGCCACTGAAGCCCTGCGTGTGCTGGATGTCATCAAGGAAACCGGAGCGATTGTCCAGGTGGGTGTGCAGGGAATGTCGGATGATTGCTACGAAGCCGCGCGGGATATCATCAAGAGCGGAATGCTCGGGCAGGTCATGCAGGCGCAGATCGATTATGTGCGCCGTTATGATGCAGACTCAGGACCCTGGAGGACCGATGCCAAAACCGGCGATCCCAAGCCGGAAGACCTCGACTGGGAAGCCTGGCTGGGGCCGGCCTGGAAACGCCCCTGGGATGCGAGGCGCTATCATGACTGGCGGTGCTACTGGGATTATTCCGGCGGGGTCTCGACCGACCTGTTTGTGCACAGGATCACACGCCTGATCAAGGCCTGCGATCTCAAAGAGCCAATCCGTGGCGTGGGAATCGGCGGCATCTACAAGTGGGATGATGGGCGCGAGGTTCCCGATACATTCGAAATGAACCTCGAGTATCCGGGAGGCCCGACTGTCTACTGCCTGGGAACCATGGGCAACAATCGTGGAATCGAACACTGCATCCGCGGGTATGAGGCGACACTGGTCTTCGAAGATCCAGGGTTCAATGTCTACTCGATGAAGGATGACGAGAAGAACAAAGTTCTGCACACTCACACCCGAAGCGGCGGTGAAGACCAGAAGCTGCATCACAAGAACCACCATGCCGCCATGCGCAGCGGGGATGCCAGCCTGCTCAAGACACCCCCGGAGCTTGGATTCTATGGAGTTCTGGCGGTTGATCTGGCCAATGAAAGCTACAAGCGCAAGAAGTACATGACCTGGGATCCCGGGCGGCGGCGGGTTGTCGCTTCCTGAGGACTGAGTGGTTTCTCCCGGGGAGGTTCAGAGATGCCTGGATCTCCCCGGGAGATGATTTCAGAATTTTTCAACATCCCTGAATTTCAAGAATTGCCGCAGCAGCGGAAACCCATCCGATCGAATAAAAAGAAGGAAGAAACATGAAGCGTTGCCTAATTTTAATCGCAGTGTCGCTGATTCCATGGATATCCTATGCCGGGGAAGGGACTCATGACATGAAGAATGTGGTGATCTACAAAGAAGCAGGACGATTCGGTGGCTGGCCGGCCAACCATGGCATCTGGATCTGGGATAATGAAATCCTGGTGGGTTTCAGCCGCGGCTGGTACAAAAACCTGGGAAAATCACACCACATCGACCGTGAGAAACCAGAAGAACATCTGCTGGCAAGGAGCCTGGACGGCGGTGAAACCTGGGCGATTGAAGATCCGTCTGCCAATGGGTACCTCATTCCGGAGGGCAGTTCACTTCACGGGGTCAAGCCGGACTGGCTGCAGATCAAGGAGTGGACCGACTGCCTCGGGCGGGATTGATTTTACAAATCCCAACTTTGCAATGACGGTGCGAATGACAGATGTCGATATGGGACCATCGCGGTTTTATACCTCATTTGACCGGGGTCACAACTGGCAGGGACCCTATCGCCTCACGATTGATGACCTCGGAATTGCCGCGCGAACCGATTATGTGGTCAATGGCCCTCAAGACTGCTTCCTGTTTCTTACAGCTGGAAAAACAAACAAGCAGGAGGGAAGGCCTTTCTGTGCACGCACAACCGATGGTGGGAAATCCTGGAAATTTGTCTCCTGGATCATGCCGGAAATCGAAAAAGGGTTCTCGATCATGCCTGCCACTGTGCGCCTGCCCAATGGGAATCTGCTGACAGCCCTGAGGGTTCATGATGGTGATAAGCGCTGGGTCGATTGCTATGTTTCCGAAGACAATGGATTGACCTGGAAATTCCTTTCAAAGCCGGGAGTGGATACCGGCTCTGGAAATCCCGCCGACATGATTGTGCTCAAGGATGGCCGGGTGTGCATCACTTATGGTGTGCGGAAGGCCCCATTCGGAATGCGGGCCAGACTCAGTAGTGACAATGGGGTTACCTGGGGAGACGAGATCATTCTGCGCAACGATGGCGGCGGCGGGGATCTGGGATACCCGCAGACAGTCCAACGCCCGGATGGGAAAGTTGTGACCATTTATTATTTCAATGACCACCAGGATCAGGAGCGTTATATCGCAGCGACCATCTGGCAGCCCTGACAATCGAAAAAACAGGCTGGCCAAAAGTCTGAAACAGAATATATCCCCTGCTAAACTTCTTCTCTTTCGAAGGAGGGTGCAGGGGATATCTTTTTGAACCAGCTGAGGTATTCCTGGTTGCCTTTGCGCCCTTTGATTTCTGAGGGGACAATATCCAGGCATGAAAAACCATTCTTCTCGAGGTGCTCCCGGTGCTCCAGCAGGACCCGTTGAATGGTTTCCGGGTCGCGAACCACACCCCCTTTGCCCACCTGGCCGCGTCCGGCTTCAAACTGCGGTTTGATCAGGGCGACACAGTCAGAACTGAAATGAGTGATGCGTGAAACCGCCGGCAGGATCAGCTCCAGGCCGATGAAGGAGAGATCCATGACTGCAATGTCGATCGGCTCGAGGTCATATTCAGTCAGGAAGCGTGCATTGGTCTTTTCATGGAGAATGACACGGGAATCCCGGCGCAGGCGTTCATGCAGCAGCCCATATCCAACATCCACCGCATGAACCCGCATGGCACCCTGCTCCAGAAGGACCTGAGTGAAACCGCCTGTCGAGGCTCCCAAATCCGCTGCGACCCGCCCATGGGCAGAAAACCTGAAATACTCCAGGGCGCCCCGCAGTTTGGCGGCGCCACGGCTGACATCCTGATGAGGGAGTTCGATTCGCAGCTCCAGATCGGCAGGAACCATCTGGCCGCATTTCAACAGGCGCTCGGTTTTGTGGAAGACATGTCCGGCGGCGATATAAGCCTGTGCCCTGGCGCGTGATTCAGCCAGCCCCCGTTCAAGCAAAAGGATATCCAGCCTTACTTTTCCGGGAGATGGGGCCATCTCTCACTACCGTTCAGCCGGGGAGGAATACCCCCATGTGCTTTCCGTCTCCTGTGGAGGGTTTCCCAGAATGCGCCGTGAGCGTGGCAGGCGTGGTTCTGCCGGTGCAACGGCAGTCATCCCTTTGCCTTTTGAACCGGATTGGGAAACCGGATTGAGGCGGATCACACGCTTGGAACCCGTTGATGCCTCGGAGGCTTCAGCAGCTGGGGGAGGAGCGGGAAGCAGCTTCGGTGCTGGAGGAAGAGCCTCTTTGGGAGGAGCCGCTGGAGTGTGAGGCATTGCATGACGTGGAGGAGGGCTTGCAGGAACCGAGACCTGAACAGGCTCTTTGCTGGAAAGATTCGAAGTCACTTTCGGATCGACATGGGAAAGTTCCATCGAGATGGAACCAGCCTCAGGCCCTTCCAGGACAACTGTCGAGGGAGGAGTGGCCGGTTTCTTTCTGGCAGCTGCAGGCGCCGGTGGTGGAGCCACCTCTCCGATGGCTGGATGGGCCGGTGGGAGTGATTGGATCGGGGCTGCCACAGATTTTGCCGGATCATGTTTTTTGGGAAGGACCGCAGCCAGCGGAGGCGGAGCTGGAGTGTCGGTAGCGGTTGGGGAAGCTGTTTCGACTCGGGGTGGAGGTTGGTCGTCGAAGTCTCGGTTGGAGGAATCCCGGTTTCGGTCGGGGCAGGATGTTGGCGGGATTGTCGAGGTGAAGGTCGGGGTGGGGGTGTGGGTGGATGAAGGTGCAAGAGTGGGAATGGGTGTCCAGGTCGGGGTGGCTGTCAGTGTTGGAAGAGGTGTTTCTGTATCGGCCGGAACAGCTGCCTGCGGAGCGCTGCCCGGTCCCTTTTCCTGCGCTGTGGAGGATTCCTCCACAGATTCAGAAGAATGGACCGGAGAAGGTTCGAGGCGGATCGAACGGACTGTTGTTTGAGGAGGCTCTGGCTCTCCAGGAGGAGACTGGTCTTCAAAGTCCGGCATGGGCCGATGGGGGGCGGCCGCCACACTGGCGATGGCAGCGGTTGAAGATGCCGCTTCAGGCTGAGCCGCTGTTGCCGGGGCGGGTGCGGCCACCAGAGTCGCAGCTGCGGGGCCTGCGGGTGTGCGGCCGAACATCTGCGAGATGGTCTGGAAGGTGAAACCCTTCGCCCGAACTTCATCGATAATGCCCTGCAGTGCCCCGATCGTATGGCGGGAGTGTTCATGAAACAGAATGATATCCCCATTCTGGAGCCGGTCTAATGCTCTCTGACTGACCTGTTCGGAGCTTTTCGCATCCCAATCCCGTGTATCGACCGACCAGAAAACCGCGGTCAATCCAAAATGCGACAGGACTGAAAAAGTGGTCATGTTCGCCGCCCCATAGGGAGCACGGAATAGCGCCGGTTTGAATCCAGCCGCCGAGTGGATCGCTTCCTGGCATTGTTTGATTTCCTTAAAAACATCTCTGGCTGAAATGCGGGAGAGATTTTTGTGGGAGTTTGTATGGTTGCCGATTTCATGTCCTTCAGCCACCATCTTCCGGACCAGCTCCGGGTGCGCCTGGACTTTTTCACCGATCAGGAAAAAAGTCGCTGGCGCCTGGCTGGCCTGGAGAATCGCGAGGAGCTGTTCTGTCTTCCCTGGTATTGGCCCATCATCGAAGGTCAATGCAACTGTCTGGTGGGATGGGGCTCCGGCCCACAGCAGCGAGGTTCCGCGAACCTCAATATCGAGGGGGGGCGGGATCATCTCCTCAACCCACTCTTCAGCCTGGATCACCTGATTGAAAATAAAAAAGCAGAGGATAAAAAGAAAGGCGGCGGATCGGTCTTTCATCATCTCATAAACCAGCACTCAAATTCGGGTCCAAAACCCAGCCTGGATTCAGGCATCGCATCATGGTTCATAAATTCATTGCGGGAGATACGGTTGGGCGCGGGCTGACTTCCTGTTAAAGATTGTACACCCATGACCAACTGAAGAATATATAATACTTCCTCCACCTTTTGTCGAGAGTGAATCGTAAATTACTTCTATTAAATGAGATAATAATTTCTACTTCATATTGAATCGAGATTGTGTGCCGACATCTGTGCCCGGGTTTCCCGTGATGGAGTCGGAGCACTCCTTCCCCATTTAAATAGAAGAGTGGTCGAACGGAGAGAATTGTTGCTGTGCTGAGGACATGGATATGCCCTTCATCGATGGACCAATAGAGTTATACTGACATGGTAATTCCAGAAAAGGATGGAAGGTTCCATGTGGGAGTACCCGATCTGGGAGGTTCCGCGGCTTGGGGGTGGCATGACCATCGGATTGATTGCCACCATTCATGTTCTGGTTGCGCATTTTTCGGTGGGTGCGGGATTTCTGCTGGCAATTGGTGAAACAGCGGGACGGAAAAAGCAGAACCTGATTCTCCTCGACTTTTTGAAGCGGTTTTCAAAAGCCCTGATCCTGGTTGGATTCGTTTTCGGCGCCATCACCGGGGTCGCCATCTGGTTTTCAATCTCACTGGCATCGACTCGTGCAACATCGGCATTGATCCACACCTTTGTCTGGTTCTGGGCCACGGAGTGGGTGTTTTTTCTGGTGGAGATTGTGGCCGGGTATGCCTATTACTCCACCTGGGACAAGGTTTCCGAAAAGACCCATCTCACTCTGGGCTGGATATATGCCATCGCAGCCTGGATGAGCCTGTTCTGGATCAGCGGAATTCTGGCATTCATGATGACTCCGGGCGATTGGCTGGAGACACGGAATGTCTGGGATGGCTTTTTGAATCCGACTTTCTTCCCGACTGTCGGATTGCGCACCATTTCAAGCCTGGCGTTTGCCGGTCTGTATGCGATCCTCATCGCCAATTTGACAGGCAATTGGACCCGTGAGGAAAGAACCCGGCTGATCAATTTCGGCGCCTGGTTTCTCGCACCGCTGGTGCTCATGCTGCCTTTTGCCGCCTGGTATTTCGTGGAGATGCCTCCGATGGCACGCCATTTCGTGCAGGGGGGAGCTGCGGCGATGACACTTTTTTTTCTGTTCGGAATTGCCGCATCGACCCTGGTCGGGATTTATGCCTATTGGGGATTGATCCGTTACCAACGATACGTGAATCTCGAAACCTCATGCCTGCTGCTGGCGATCGCGATCATCGCAACTGTCTCGATGGAGTTTGTGCGTGAAGGGACCCGCAAGCCTTTCGTCATTTATGGGTACCTGTATTCGAATGGATTGACTGTTCCTGAAGCCGGCACAGTCAACAGCAAAGGAGTTGTGGCCAGCGCCCCCTGGCAGGTGCTCTCGGAAGGAGGTTCGATCGATACGCCGGAAAAAATCGGCCGCCTGATGTACAAGGTGCAGTGCTCTCAGTGTCATGTTCAGAAAGGATTCAACGACCTGATTCCACTGATTCAGTACTGGGGGAAGGATCTGCTGGCATTTAATCTGGACCGCATCCATGAGCTCAAAGCCTTCATGCCGCCGCTGGCGGGAACTCCCGATGAACGCAAAGCGCTGGTGGATTACCTGTGGGAGCTGAAAACAGCTCGTGAAAGTTCAGAGCAAAGGAAGGTCGCGGACAACCATGAACCTGATCCCCAGTCCTGATCCTCTTGGGCTGCCCGCTCCAGCCTGGTTTATACTCCTTCTGCTCATTGTCACGCAGGTTCTGCACTTTGTCTTCATGAACTTTGTGCTGGGTGGTTCCTGGTTTCTGGTGTGGTTGATGGCCGGGAAAGAGGCATGGAAGGGGCGTCTGGCCGCCAGGTGCCTGAATATGATGCCGGTCTGCCTGTCGCTGGCCATCACGTTCGGTGTCGCACCTCTGCTGTTTGTCCAGGTTTTATATGGCCACTTTTTTTATGTGTCGAATATCCTGCTCGGATGGTACTGGCTGGGGCTTCTGGCGCTGGTCATGATCGCCTTTTATTCGATCTACATCCTCAAGGCAGAGGGGGACACCGGATACCGCGTAGCTCATCCGCTGGTCCGTCTTACACTTCAGGTGGTGATTGCATTGCTCTTCACGACAGTCGCGATGGCATTCACGACCAATGCCAG
>LMZT01000016.1 GCA_001567115.1 Candidatus Hinthialibacteria bacterium OLB16
TGGCAAAAGTGCGGGTAATGGTCGGAGTGCGGGATGGAGTCTGAGTTCGGGTGGGGGCTGGGCTCTGGCCGAAGAGGGGGATGAAATCCACCTGTCCGCCATTTCCTTCCTCATCATCAAGGATGGTTGTATCGACAGTGGCCAGATCGAGTGACCCCCAGCTGTTGTTTTCGGCATAGATCAGGTTCGGGGTGTTGTTGATCAGGTTGCGGGTCCGATTGAGTGAGTCGATATTGCCCGCGATGGTATTTTCCCCATTGTCATTGGGGTTGCCGGGATCCGGATCGGGAGAGGGATCATTCTCCGGCACCATGGAGACACGCCCCAGATTGGGGGCGGCACTGGTGCGGATCAGAACACCATTCGAATTTCCGGTGATCACATTTTTTGTCAAAACCGGCGAGGAAAAATCAGAAACAGTGACACCAACACCGGTCAGGTGATTGATGATGGTATTTTGAGAAATGAAGGGGGCTGAACGGCTGTTCACACTGATGCCACCCGCTCCCGGTGCTGTGCTGGTGATCGAGTTATTGTCGATCAGCGGGAAAGCCTGGTCTGTGGCGATCACTCCGAACTGGAGCGAATCGACAATGATGTTGTTCCTCAGGACACCGGAGGAACGCAGGAACTGGACACCGGTATTAGCATTGCGGATCACCAGGTTTTCCAAAAGGGTGCGGCTGTCATCCGACTGATCGGTCACATATATGCCACCCCATTTCTGGGCGGGATTGGATGATTCCAGATTCACTCGCCTGCCTGCCGGAACCCGGGTTCGCATTGAACCTTGGATAACGATTTCTGTCTGACCGGCCGCGAAATGGGGTTCGCCTGCTGTCTGCGGACCAAACACCAGGGTCAGAGTGGGGGTTGCATCGACAATCTCAAGTGTGAGATCGACCCCTGAAGGAATAACCAGGTCCCGGTCGAATGTGACCACTTGCGTCAGGGCATTGGTGATCAGCCATTCATGGTCATTCAATTTGACCAGCGAGTTCTCGATCCTGCCATCGGGTGGGATGCGGAGCGCAAAGTACCCGAATGAAGACACCTTTGCCCGGACTCTGTTGCGGGCTGTGTCGTAACTGGAACATTTCACCAGACGCCAGGGGCCTTCCGGATTCGGAGCACGGTAAAGCCTGAGGCTGTTTTCATCCAGGCCGCTGATTTCCGAATCGAGATACTGGAAGATCAGGGTCGCTGAGACGAAGTTGACACGATCCGTGTGGACCCCCCAGAAAACATTCGCCAGATCCTGTCCTGGTTCTCCCGGAAACCCTTTAATGGCGGAATTGGAGCGTGACAGGGTTACTTCCACCGGAGTGGCTCCCCCTGCGCCATTATCACCCGCATCGAAGCCCACCCAGGTGCGGATCACCGGAGACAGCCTTCCTCCGATTCCGACCGGACCGGTCTTTCCGGGCAGGCAGGGTTCAGAGGCAGTGGCCTGAGGGGCGCTCCCATCACCGAATATCAGAGCCGCATAGCCCGCCTCATTTTCCCCCGGAGCGATTTCCGGATTATCTCCATTCTGGGCGGACACCCCAAAATCGGCATATCCATCCAGGTCAAAGTCTCCCGCACCTCTCGAGCAGTACCCCATGAAGTCATTTTCATTATCGGCTTCGATGCGGATCAGGCTGCTGGCGGCGACATCGACAGTCACCCCCAGGACAGCATCATTTGGAATGGCATAAACAATGCCCCCCCGGTTCCGGAGGGGGTCTGGAGAAGCGAAAGTGCCAAAGAGCGGGTTACCCAGCCCATCTCCATCGAAATCGGCTGCACCCATAGATTTGCCAAGGGCATCACCGGGATTGCCCCCAATGATGCGTGTTTCTCCGGCTGAGCCAGGGGCATTGTCCAGGTTGATCAGCTGGCCAGGCAGGGCGGCCCCACCCTTGAGCAGGAAGGACTTGCCGGCATTCTGGCGAACAATTGTGGCGGTCCCATCCACCACAGAGGGATCCGCATCGGCGGCGCCGATCAGGAGATCATCAAAACCATCGCCATCGAGGTCTGCGCCTGCCAGTGAGCCACCGGTCATTTCCCCGGGATTATCCCCAAGAATGGTGGTGGAAAGGATCCCGCTGACCGACCCGGCACTGGCTGGTGTAAATTGCCCGCCTTTCAGGCTGGGGGAACCATAAATGACATAGACTTCCCCGCCCTGGCTGCCCGGGATGGATTGCGCATCCGGGTCACTCAGGAGGACATCCCCATAGCCATCTCCATTGACATCTCCGGCAGCGGCGGAAAATGCGAATCGTCCGGCACCGGCAGGAGGGTTGATAATGGTGATTCGGGTGGAATCAGTGGCGCTGGAAAGGTCCACATCGGCACCTTTCAAATCAGCGGCGCCATAGATAATGAAGGCTTTGGGGGGAACCTGGCCGCCACCATAAGCCCCGGCGATGATATCCCCTTTGCAATCGCCATTCACATCGATTGAGTCGATGGAATAGCCCAGAAGGCTGCCGGTCGCCTGTCCGAGGATTCGAGTGATCTGGGACGAGGGTGCCGCCAGGCTGAGGGTGGTTTCACGGATAGCGGCGGACCCATAGACGACATAGAGAGCGCCAGCCTGAGATGTCCCGCTGGCGCCCTGGGCCAGCGGAGCGGAGAGGATGACATCATCAAAGCCATCCGCATCGAAATCATGGCAGGTGACCGAATACCCGGCATTATCGCCAACCGTGGCCCCCAGAATGCGGGACTGGCCCAGCAGGCTTGTTGCTGAGAGCAGGACACTTCCTGAAACCGCAGCGGACTGCCCGAAAAGGATATACACTCCACCGGGTGTGGTCGGATTTGCCAGGGGGCGAGCCGGACCGCCGACAACCAGGTCATCCAGTCCATCTCCATCGATATCTCCAAATGCGATTCCTGCGCCATTTGTGGAACCGAGCCGGTCTCCGGGGTGTTCACCATAGACACGAATGACACGCGAGGCTTCGGTGCCGGGAGTCACGCTCAGGTTCAGGACTGCAGGAAATTCGGCCTGAGAACTTGCCTGGAGCACAGCCAGGCTGATCAGACTCATAAGAACAGTCAGTGCGGTTTTGGGAAAATGCACGGAGATTGCCTCCCGGAAGATTGCAAAAATAAAATATAAATTGGCCGAAACCGATTATGCGATGAGCATATACAAAGTCCGCAAAGTATATCCGTGAATGACGTTAAGGGTCAACCCAAATGGAGGCGCGGCCGATCGAATTTCCATCCGGGCAATCTCTGTGCGGTCCGGGACCAGGAAATTTTCGGCCGACAGGGGTGCTGGTGTTCCGGTTGAGTAACAGGTTTGTTAAGATGATTCATGTTTTACAGTCAATGAAGGAGGAAATTAATGAAATATCGGATTTTGTCTCTCATCCTGGCAGTCTTCGTTTTCTGCCCGGCTGTCATCGCCGCAGATCGTTCCGCGGTTCGTGCAGATATTTTCAAAATTCTCACCGAACTCACCCAGCCTCTCACCACCCAGCCGGAACCGGGAAAAATATGGCTTCTCAAGGTCAGTGGGGAGGTCATGGGGAAAAAAGGCCAGATCGAGATGGCCTGGGATGGGCAGGCCTGCCATGCACTGCAGGTTAAACTGGCCGACCTTCCCCCGGTGTCCGCCGGATTCGGGACTGAAAAGAGCTGGCTGGCTCTCCCGGAAAAAGAAAAAGTATTTGTCGCTGAGCACCCGAAGGTGGAGGGAAGCTCCCTGCTGACCGGATCCAAATCCTGGGAAGCCCTGGTAACTCAGGTCCCGGGATTTCTTGCCATGGCTATGTTTGTTCCCCTTCCCGATGATCTCCAGCTGGATAAAAAGGAAGACGGAACACTGGTCATCAAGGACGGCCGCGATCTTGCGCTTGAGATCACCAAAGGCCCGGAACCCGGCCACCTGAAAATCATTTCGACCTCCGAAAAATTCCCCGGGCGGATCGAAGCGACCGCCTGGTCCCAGGTGGAGCATGGGCAGATCGATGCCATGCTGGCTGTTCCGGCATTCACTGCCTCTGAACAGGTCGAGGTGGACCACCTGCACGGGATGCTGCGAACCCTGGCGGATTTCGCCGCGGAGAATGTGCTGCAACGGATCAACAAGGACCTGGTTCCCGATCCCCTCGCTGGGGTCCCCAGAGTCGATGGAGTCGCAGTGGTCAAAGTCTCCGGAACACCGGAGGAGATGGGGATTCAACACGGAACCTTCCTCAAAGAAGCGGTTCATTACAACATGCACCGCACTTTGCATGGGGTGGGCCTGGTGGCCACAATCGAGACCGGAAAATGGTTCCCGAATGAGCTCGCAATGGCCTGGAAGGCTCAGGAGAAATACATTCCGGAGCGCTTCATCCGAGAGATCGATGCCATGTCGGATGCGGCCGGGATTCCGCGAGAATGGGGGCACAGTGTGAATGTGTTCCCGGAGCTGTTTCACTGCAGCGGACTGGCTTTGCGTGGGCAGGCCACAGTGGATGGGCATCTTTATCATGGCCGTGTGCTGGATTACATGACCGGGATCGGGTTGCAGAGGACCGCGGTGGTCATGGTGTTCCAGCCGAGAGATCAGAACGCCTGGGTCAGCTATTCCTATGCCGGGCTGTGCAGCACGGTGACAGCCATGAATGAAAAAGGGTTGACCATGGGAGAAATGGGTGGCCGCGGCGAAGGGTATTGGGATGGAATTCCGATGTCCCTGATGATGCGTGAAATCATGGAGCGCTTCGAAACCACAGAGGAAACCCTGGCCTGGATGCAGTCCGTCCCGCGCACCTGCGAGTATTATTATGTGCTCAGCGATGCCAAAACGAAGAACATGGCCGGGATCGCTTCGATGGCGAAAAAACTGGCCGATGAAAAAGGTCTCCCTGACTTCAAGATCATCGAGCCAGGCATGTTCGATGAGCGCCTGCCCCATCCCCACCCGGATACTGTGTTGATGTCCGCAGATAAGCGCTATGAGTGCCTGTCGGAACGGGTTAAGGAAAATTACGGCAAGCTCGATATGCAGGGGGCCTGGAACCTGATGCGCGGCGGAGTCGCCATGAAATCCAACCTCCATACAGTCCTTTTCGCGCCGGAAACACAGGATTTCTGGGTGGCCCAGGCCGGCATGGAAGGTGAACCGGCCTACACGCAGAAAATCCACAAGTTCAACCTGAAGCAGCTCCTGAATGGAGAATCTCCGACCCGGACATCCGATGCCGGGGCCTCCAAATAGAGGATCATAACTCGCAGGGAACCCCTTGGAGAAAACTTCTCCCGGGGGTTCCCTGAATCTCCTTCACACCCGCACCTTGCACCCCATGTGGCAGCAGGCGCTGTTTCATTCAGGCGATCAAAGGGATCAGATTGGCATCGATCGAGGCTTCATCGGCATCGATCGCTCTTTTGTGGAGTGACCAGTTTTCGACATGCACAACAGACCCGCCGGGGGGCAAACCGGCCAATGGTCCAAGGCTTTCGATTTCGAGGATTTCTGCATTGGTGAAAATTTCATTGTTGCATCCGAAATCGGCATAGCGGGCTGATGGATCGAAGGGGAAAGTTTTAATAAAGAGGTCCTCTCCGAGTTGATAAGCCGCCCAGCCAGGCGTGTTGCGCACACCGATCTTCTGTGGTTTGTTGTTGAAGGGATCCTGCCGCAGCTGGACATATTTTGTTCCCCAGGTCCAGCGTGGATCCGCCATGTCTGTATAGGACCACAGCACAAGCGGGCGCGCGGGCAGCAGGTCCTCGGTATGCGGGCGGAAAGGTTCCTGAGGAACAATGCAGCGTCCGCCAGCAGCCATCACCGATAAAGCCCAGGGAGCCAGCTCGACCGGCCACAAATTCTGATTGGTGAGCCGGTGCACCACCTGCACCCGTGGTTCTTCAGGGTGAAGGGCGATTTCGATTTCTTTCTGGATGCCGGTGGTGGTTTCAACCGGCTGGATCAGCTTGAGGAAATTCTTTTCGCCTTCGAACTGAACCGGTGTGTTATCGGGAAAATAGGTGCGCGGAATAGACTCCGGGGCGTGCCAGAGACGGTGGCCGCCATAGTTCCTCCAGTCCTCGCCATCCACCAGCCCCCGGGTCTCATTGAAAACTTTGAAAAGGTTCTGCCCTCCGGCAAATCCGAAATGGATGATGCGCGGCCCCACATCGGTGGTGGCGATCAGCTCGATCACCCGATTGGATAAACCGGATACAGTTCGGCCAACCTTCGTAAGTCACGAAATCCATGGCAACGCCTCCCACAACAAATCAAAATGAAGAAAACATGCCCATGCAGCACCTGAGAGTCAGGTGGGCTAACCGCCAAACACATCCCGCACTTTATCAAAAAACCCTTTGGAGATGGGATTGTGCTGTTCACCGGAAATCCGGGCGAACTCCTCGAGGAGTTCCTTCTGCCTTTGAGTCAAGCGTGTCGGGGTTTCGAGGATCACACGGACAAACTGGTCCCCCTGTCCATGCGAACGGAGGTTGGGCAGCCCCTTCCCCCGAAGGCGGAACATTTTATGTGTCTGAGTTCCGGCAGGAACCTTCATGCGCGCCTTTCCGAAGAGGGTGGGGACTTCGATTTCAGCCCCGAGAGCCGCCTGAACAAAGCTGACCGGGACTTCGCAGATGATGTCATCCCCATCGCGCTCGAAGAGCTCATGTGGGTGGAGGGTGATGAAGATATACAGATCACCGGGTGGCCCTCCACGCAGCCCCCGTTCTCCCTCCCCTGTCACCTTCAGACGCAGCCCGGTTTCCGCACCGGCAGGAACCTTGACCGAGAGCTTCTTCCTTTTCAGGACACGCCCGGCCCCACTGCAGCCGGTGCAGGGGGATTCAATCATGACTCCACGCCCGCCACACCGCGGGCAGGGACGGCTGACACTGAAGAATCCCTGCGAAAACCGCACCTGGCCCATCCCATTGCAGGTGGTGCAGGAAGTTGGATTGGTTCCAGGGGCACAACCGGTCCCATTGCAGGCCTCACAGGTTTCATGGCGCGGGACATCGATCTTCTTCTCGACTCCATGCGCCACTTCCTCGAGAGTCATCTCCAGGTCATAACGGAGATCCTCGCCACGCACCGCTCCTCCCGAACGCCGGGACTGGCGCGGGCGCCACCAAAAGGCCCTCGAAAAAATCCGAGAAATCACCAAAAATATCGGTGAAATCGGCAAATGTTTCCGGATTGAATCCTCCCTGAAATCCCCCTTGCACACCCTGATGCCCGAAACGGTCATAGGCTTCGCGTTTTTTTTCTGGTCGCTCAATACTTCATAAGCTTCGGTGGCTTCCTTGAATTTTTCTTCGGCAGAGGGATCATTGCTGTTCCGATCAGGATGGTATTGCAGGGCCAGCTTCCGATAGGCTTTTTTTAAGCTCATCCGAGGTTGCATTCCGGTTAACCCCTAAAACTTCATAGTAATCACGTTTAACAGTGGCGCTCATTCGAATTCCTGATTAGATAAATTCAAGGTGCTGGACACCTTTCCTTCCGGGATCAAACTTTTATTGTAAAGAATCTGGCAGATCAGGTGAAGAGAACCGGCGGTTTATGATTTCCTACCAACTACTCTTGAATTCGGAGCATTTCTCGAATAGATTATCTATTATTCTCTATTAGGGGTTATTCCGGATTGAGTCCCCATAGGATTAACGGAAATCAGAATCAGGCATGTTCAATCGATCAACCCAGGATGCAATCGCTGCGATGAGCCGGCTGGCGGAGGTGTACGATGGTGGAAAGACACTGCTCTCCGCCGAAGACATCGCCAAAGCCCGCAAGCTGCCTCGTCCTTTTGTGGCAAAAATACTGACCACCCTGGGGCGTGCAGGGCTGGTTTCAGCCAGCCGTGGACCCGGAGGTGGTTTTACACTGGCCAGGCCTCCCGGGGAGATCTCCTTTCTGGATGTCGCGAACCTGTTTGAGAGGGCGGAACAGGAGACTCTTTGCCCGTATGGCCGTGACCATTGTCAAAGCGATGCCCCCTGCACCATCCAGCAGGAAATCGACCGTCACATTCAGGGGCTGAAAAATTTTCTTAAAAAAACGCATTTCGATCTCTTCACCCCAAAGCCATCCTCATCGGTCGAAAGTGAGGTCGATGAAGATGAGTTTGAATGGGCCGGGTTGCGCAGCTGACCATCCAAAACCCTCAGGGCCGATGATGGCCCATGAAGGCCCCTTGAAGGATTCCCTTCCCCATGGATACTGTACCTCCTGAAAGTTTTGAGATCCGCATCGAGAACCGGCAGTATTCCGGTCCAACAAGTGACAGATACCAAGAATCCAAAAGGTTTAATAAAAATCCATGCCTTTCAATCGACGAATATTTCGAAACTCACTGATTTTTCTGGGCCTTTTTCTGATCCTTCTGCTGGTCGGGTTGACACTGGTTCGATTGTGGTGGGAATCCTCATTCTTTGCCGGCTATGTGGCCGGGCTGCCTCTGATTCCGGATGTCCTTGAAACAAGAGAGGAAGGGCCTTTGTCGATCGAGAAGGTGCGATTCCAATCGCAGGTGGACGAGATGATCCCTGCTGAATTTTACTTTCCGAAGGATGCGACCGAGGAACTCCCTTGTGTGGTGGTGCTGTATGGAGCTGGGAATGGCATGGCGGATGTCAAAGGACTGGCTCAGAGGTTCATTTCTGCACGCTGCTGTGTGCTGGCTCCGGAAATTTTTGGCCTCGGGGAAAGAAAAGCCTCTGACCCCGAAGGAAGCTCGACCGGAGTCCTGGCGACCCGGGAAAAGTTCACCACCACTGTCATCGATGGCCAGAGGTGCATTGATTTCCTCCATACCCGCCTGGAGGTGGATGCCGAAAAGATCAATCTGATGGGGGTCAATCTGGGCGCGATTGCAGGCACGACTGTCATGTCTCTCGAACCGCGTTACCGTGCCGCGATCCTGGTGTGGGGGGGAGGAAATCTGTCGAAAATTTTCAGTGTCAAAGGGCTGACAGGCAGTGAGGGTTTCTTCCAGGACCTGGCTTTTTTCCTGCTCAGTCCAATCGAACCTTTGAACCATGTCAGACGCATCGCACCGCGGCCGGTGCTGTTTCAGAATGCCGAAAAGGACGAAATGATCCCGCGGGCCTGTGTGGAGGAGCTGTATAACAAGGCTGGCACACCAAAGGACATCAAATGGTATGACTGCGGCCACCAGGAGGGGATTTCTCCAGACATGATCGACCGGATGGTGAATGACCAGATCTCCTGGCTGAAGTCAGTCAAAGCCATGTGAGGAAAAATCAGGCAGGGATCAGACCACCTTGCTCTTGAGGCGCCGGATGGCTTCATTCAGAAGAGTTTTGATCTCACGCTCCATGCCGGTAAAGGTAATGCCATATCCCTCCCCCGGGCCGGAGGCTTTGCGCACCACCTTGCAGACCGGAGACACGCGCTGAGAAATGGATCGTCCGCCAATCTGAACCAGAGGGGTCAAATCCAGGAAAAACTCACTCTCCAGCTCCATCGATTCCGGAAGGGTTGCAAAGGCACCCTGGGAATTGATATCGATGATATGCATGAGGTCCTTCCGGTATTCACGGTCTTCCCGGCGTTTCCAGCGCAAATGCAGATCGACCAGGTAGCGCTCTTCACGGCGGCGCTGGATGCGCCGGATCATTTCAAGGCGGGGGATGGGAATCAGCCAGACAGGAAGCGGCCGGGTGAGAACTTCCTGGACATGGGATTCGATGATCAGCAGCCCTTCCCTGGAGGATTCCACCAGAACAATCGGGGTTTCGACTGGAACAGCCGCCCGCTTGCCTTTGACAGTGGGAGCATCGATCTCGATTCGTTGGGCGTCACACATCCGAACCAGTGAATAGAGGATGATCGGCTGTTCGCCGAAGCGGATTTCGATTTTGACACGTGTGCCAGGCTTGATCAGCAATGGAGCCTCCTGCGACCCGAAGCGAATGGATCAGACCATATTATTTCATGCACAATACAAGATTTTCAAGCAATTCTTTTGATTTCCTGATAGTCCTATCTTTATGATTTATCGCCCAGGTTTGTGCGGACATACTGGAGCAGATATGCCAGGCCCTTTTCCTCTTCGATCTTTTTCAGGCGCCGAAAGCCTGTGCCGTAAATATCCTCCCTGTTCCGGAGGATTTTGATTTCCCGGGAGCAATCGGTGTGTGCCAGGATGCGGTCCGCCACCCACTGGGCAAATCCCTCTCGAATCTGGATATCCTGCCCCCGGACACAGAAAAGATCCTGCCAGACATGAGTCAATTCATGGGCGACAGTTTCGATAAAAAGGCATTCAGGCATATTGGCCAGGATCAGAAGGGTATGTTCCGAGCCCTGTTTCACGAAGGCACCCAGTTCACGAGTCTCACCGGAAAGAGGGATGCCCGCTTCTCTGCCAAGATTTTCTGCGAGTTTCATGGTGATGGAATCTGGAAAGGGATTTCCGAGCAGTTTCTCCACGCGCCGCTTGATCCACTGGTAGTGGTTCCGGGCATCCTGGATATTTCGGACAGCGGTTTTTGCGCATAGCGGACAGACAGGGCGATCCATCTTTGAGGGTTGGCCCCGTTCCCTGAAGGGTTGGCCACAAAAAAAGCAGTGCGGCCGGCTGCTGAAACACTCCAGGCAGAAATATTCTTCGAGGCCGGGAATGCGCATGTAATCTTTGAGGATCGCATTTCCACAACACCCGCAGATCGGATTCTGAACCGGCCCGGAGATCGAGACCGGGTCGTTTCCTGCAGCATCCCGGTGAAGGAGAGGAAGGACTCCCAGAGCCAGGAACAGAAAGGCGGGTTTCAGAATGGGTCGAGTAATGGAAGGCAATTCCATGAGCGGTTCCGGGTTTCAGCAGGAACAGGGCTTGCTGTTCAGACGCCCGGTTCTACAATCCTTCCTTAAGTGTTTGCTACCCTGTATGAAAAGGATACTGCCATCATGACACGTCTGGGAGTGATTGGAACCGGCGGAATCGCCGGGGTTCACATGGACAACCTCAAAACCATTTCCGGAGTCGAAATTGCCGCATTGTGTGACATCAATCCGGAGCAGCTCACCTCGAAACTGGAATCATACGGAGGCCGTGGGTATAACGATTTTCGGGAAATGATTGCGCAGGAGGCCCTGGATGGGGTTCTGCTGTGCACTCCTCCGGCAGTCCGGTATGAGCCGATCAAAGCCTGTATCGAAAAGGGAATTCCGATCTTTGTCGAAAAACCCCCTTCAGTCACTCTCGAAGAGGGAGAAAAGATTCGTGACCTGCTTCAGGCTCACCAGCATCCCCATTTTGTCGGATTTGTTTTTCGCTGGACTCGATTTCTGCAACCGGTATTCGAGGTTCTCAAAGGTCGCCAGATTTATGGAATTCAGAGCCATTACTTTGCGGACATGATGTTTCCCGAGGCCCGCGCCCGCTGCTCGCATATCTATTACGACAAGGCCTTGTCAGGCGGGATGATCGGTGACCAGGCGCTGCATATCATCGACCTGATTCGCTGGCTCTCCCAGGCCGATGCCAGGCGGGTGACCGGATTTGGAAACAATTTCCTGTGCCCGAAAGGGCCGGGCATCACCACTGAAGAGACAGTTGCATTTCAGCTGCAGATGGACAATGGAGTGGTGGCCAATCACCTGCACACCTGGGCATTCCCGCGTTGGGAAATTGTCATGAACCTGTTCGGTCAGGGATTTAATTTCAGATTGAATCTTGGGGAAAGCAAGGTGACCGGCCAGGTGGATGGAAAAGAATTCGAAGCTGCCCAGGAGAGCCAGATGCATTGCCCCCTGATGGAAGATTTTGTCGAGTTCATCCGTACCAGGAATCCGGAGCTGGTCAAATCGGATTATTCGGATGCCATAAAAACTCAGGCATTGACACAGGCCATCAACCAGTCGGTCGAGCAGGAAAAAATGATCGATTTATGAATTCGGAACTTCCGGAATGGAAAAGGACTGGTGGAAATCCTTTTTTGATAACCATTATCTGTCCTTCCAGCTGGGCCGCCCCTGGCAGAACACCCTTCAGGAGCTGAATTTTCTGGAAAGCCTGCTCGGCGGGACTGAAGGCCGGTTATTGCTGGATGCCTGCTGTGGACAGGGACGCCATGCTGTTCCACTGGCGAATGAGGGCTGGCGTGTGGTTGGGTTGGATTATTCCTCGGCCCTCCTCGAAAAGGCGGACCTTGAGTCCAGAAAGAGCGGCACCCCGAATTCCTCGAATCCTGCCTGGGTGCGTGCGGATCTGCGTGCGGCTCCCTTCGATGCGGTTTTCGATGCCGCCATCTGCATGTTCACTTCCCTCGGGTACTGTGAGCAGGAATCTGACCACCCGGCGATGATTGCATCGATCCACCAGGCCTTGAAACCGGAGGGAGTTTTCATTCTGGACCTGGCCAACCGGGATTATCTGGTCCAGCACCCGGATGCCACCAGGACCTGGTGGCAGGCAGAAGACTCCTTCTTTCTGGAAGAAACCCGATTCAATCCGGCAACAAGCCAGGCAACCACCCGGACCCGGAGGATTGACCCGGATGGGCGGACCGAGGTTTGTGAGTACCGTATCCGCCTGTTCAGCCTCCACGAAATCGCCAACATCCTGTTTCAAATCGGATTTATGATCGAGGGGGCCTATGGGAGCTACCTGAAAGACCCGCCTGTTCCCGGAGCTCCACGGCTGATCCTTTTATGTCGGAAAATTGAACTGACCATCCCTGAATAAAATTAAAAACTCATCATTTTGACAAATAAATCCGATAATAGTAGAATCCGTTAACTTCTATTGACTGAACTTATACGATAATGGATACAAATCCCACATGATGCCCATTCCCTTCGAGGTCGAAAAATCAGTCCGAAGGGGTACTGTTATTCTCAAGGTCTGTGGGATGCTGAATACAGAAACCCGCACCGACCTGGAACCCTACATCGAGGAGCTGGAGGCAACCCCGGGGCTGCATGAAGTGATCATCAATATGGAGAAGTTAACCCATATTGACTCACGGGGGCTTTCGTCTCTTCTCTCGTTGCATCGACATTTCACAGAGCGTGACATCAGCTTCCGCCTGGTCAATGTGAATGACTACATCCTGCGCCTGTTCCAGGTTTCAAATCTGGTCAATCTGTTTGAAATCGGCCCGGCGCCTGAAGACCAGGCTTCGCTGGTTCATAATCGGCGGGAAGCGCTCTGGCAGTCTCATGCCTTCACCACACAGCTCATCGCGGCTTTGGGAGAAGCGGTTCTCGGGACCGATGAGGGCGGGCGGATCCTGTTTGCCAATCCGGCCGCGGAGCGTTTGCTGGGATGGGAGGAAGCCGAGCTGCTGGGGCGGTCAATCGAAGAAGCCCTTCAACCTCTGGATGCCTTGAACCAGCCGGTCAGCCTGATCGGGCATTCCGCATTGACCGATGTGGAATCCAGCCCGGTCATGCGCCTCGAGGCTTCCCTCACACACCGTAACGGCGAATTGTATGACGCCGAAATGGTCGCTACGACTATTTTCCAATCCGGAGAAAAGATCGGAAAGGTGATCGGAATCCGGGATCTCAGTCTGCGGCGCCGTGCACAGGATGAGCTCAAGCGCCTGGCCATTGCAGTCGATCAGGCCGCCGAAATGATTGTGGTGACCGATCCGGAGGGGATCATCCAGTATGTCAATCCGGCATTTGAAAAAATCACTGGATATACCCGTCAGGAGGCGGTAGGAAAGAAGACCAGCCTCCAGAAATCCGATGTCCAGGATCCCAGGGTGTTTGCCGATTTATGGGCAACTATCCGTTCCGGCAAGGTCTGGGTCGGGCGATTTACGAACCGGAGGAAAGATGGCCGCTTTTACGAAGAAGAAGCGACGATTTCTCCGGTGCATGATTCCACCGGCAACATAATCAACTTTGTTGCAGTCAAGCGGGATATCACTCAGGAAATCCTCTTGGAACAGCAGCTGAGGGAATCGCAGAAATTCGAGGCGATCGCCCAGCTGGCGGGCGGAATTGCCCATGATTTCAACAATCTGCTGACTTCGGTGATCGGCAATATCCAGCTGGCTCGAACCAAGAAGGGTGGGGACATCCAGAGTTATCTGGAAAAAGCGGAGCAGGCCTGTCTGCGGGGTGCTTCGCTGGTTCAGCAGCTCCTGCTTTACAGCCGCAAATCCCCATCGAGCCGGGAGCTGGTGAATCTGAATGCGATCGCACAGGAAGTCCTGGCGCTGGCAAGGGAAACCATCGACCGTCGAATCGAATTTGCAGTCCAGTTTCATCCACAAATCCCGCATGTACGGGCCGATTCAAGCCAGATGCATCAGGTGCTGCTGAACCTGCTTGTCAATGCGCGCGATGCCATCGAGGAGCACAGCAACAATAACCAGGGGGCGGATCAGCCACCATCCCGTGAATACCACCCCTGCATCAAGGTGACGACCGATCATGTCGAGAGGAGCCAGCTCCAGCCGCCCCGCGATGTGAAATCGGTCAGCGGGCGTTATGTCATACTGACAGTCAGCGATACCGGAATCGGCATGGAGAAACGTGTCCAGCAGCACCTTTTCGAGCCTTTCTTCACCACCAAGGAGGTCGGCAAGGGAACCGGTCTGGGGCTGGCCACCGCCTATGGCATTGTCCAGAACCATGGGGGCTGGATCGAAGTCGCCAGCCAGGTGGGGCAAGGCACCACCTTCAAGGTCTTTCTCCCGGCTGAAGGCTCCATGGCAAGACATTCCAGGTCTATGGATACCTCAAAAACAGCCCGGGGTGGCCACGAAACCATCCTGGTGGTGGATGATGAATCTTCCATCTGTGAAGTCGCGGCCGATATCCTTGAAACCAATGGGTATAAAACCCTGATGGCCCAGGATGGCATCGAAGCACTCGAGGTGTATGAAAAGAACATTGGCCAGATTGACCTTGTTATCCTGGATATTTCAATGCCGAAGTTGTCCGGGAAAGAGGTGCTGGAACGCCTGCGCATACTCAACCCGCAGGTCAAGGTGATTATTTCCAGCGGCTATTTGACCGGAGAAATCAACTCGGTCTCCGACCGTTGTGTCTTTGTCCAGAAGCCCTACCGGACCGAAGATCTGCTTCGGGGAGTTCGCGAAGCGCTGGATCAACCGGAAACATCCGCTTTTTAGACCTGATTAGTTCTCACCAACCTGCTCTCTTTTGAACACCTGTTTGGAGAACTTCAGGTTATCAGCCGTCTCCCCGCCCCCAATGGTTCAGTTTCGCTGAGTGAACGCAAATCGAATAACAGCAAGCCCAAGCAAACCACCCCTGGTGGAAAAAAGCCCCTGATCAAGGGGCTGAAAATGAGCTTTGCCCAAATTGGCCTGATTCATGCTTTATCGAAGGGCGTGGTGCAAAGTGAACTTCTGACAATCATCCTTCGCCCGGAAAAAGTGAATGAAGTTCTCGAGCTTCTCGACGAGCTGGGCGTGGACTGGATGTGCCTGAGCCAGGTGGAAGGGGTCGGTCGGCAACGGGGCCACACAGAGATATTCCGTGGCCGGGAGTATTCGATCGAACCGAAACCCAAGGTCTGCCTGGAGATCCTGGTCGAGGGCGGCCACCAACGGGATCAGATCATCCGGAAGGTCACCGAAGTGGTCCGCACCGGATATGTCGGGGATGGAAAAGTGTTTGTGATGCGGGTCGAGGTTCCGGTGAATGCAGCGGATTCCACATTAGCCTCGGCCGCTGGATAGAAAACAGAAACCAGAAGTCAAGTTTCCGTATTTTCGGAGATGGTTTTGATTTGTGAAATAAACAGGAGGTCCTCATGGACGCAAAGGAAGTCTTGAAATTCATCAAGGAGAAGAATGCACGGTTTGTTGATTTCAAGTTCATGGACTTCATCGGAACCTGGCAGCATTTCAGTGTCCCGGCAGCGGAAGTCAGTGAATCGAGTTTTGAAGATGGGTATGGATTCGATGGTTCCAGCATCCGCGGATGGCAGGCGATCAACGAGTCGGACATGCTGATCCTGCCGGATCCGGCGACTGCCTTCCTGGATCCGTTTTATGAGCTTCCGACCGTCTCGCTCACCTCGACCATACTCGATCCGATCACCAAGGAGCCTTACTCCCGTGATCCGCGTTCGATCGCGCTCAAGGCGGAATCATACCTCAAGAGCACCGGGCTGGCGGATACCGCCTTCTTCGGTCCAGAGGCCGAGTTTTTCTGTTTTGACAACATCCAGTATGGAAGCGGAGCGAACCACGCCTTCTATAACATCGATTCGATCGAAGGGATCTGGAACACCGGACGGGATGAGAAGCCGAACCTGGGCCACAAGCCGCGCCACAAGGAAGGCTATTTCCCCTGCCCGCCCTCGGATGAGCTGGCCAATTTCCGCCAGGATGTGGTGTCGACCCTGCTGGATCTGGGAATCCATGTCGAAGCCCATCACCATGAGGTGGCAACCGGCGGCCAGTGTGAGATCGATCTTCGTTTCCAGCCGCTGGTGAAGATGGCCGATGCCCTGATGACCTACAAGTACACCGCCAAGAATATCGCCAAGAAGCGTGGCAAGACAGTGACTTTCATGCCCAAGCCGCTTTTCGGTGACAACGGATCCGGGATGCACGTGCATGTTTCCCTGTGGAAAGGCAGCACCCCTCTGTTTGCCGGTTCCGGGTATGCCGGATTGTCCGATATGGCCCTGAATTTTATTGGCGGACTGCTGAAACACGCGGCTTCGATTCTGGCATTCGCCGCACCGGGAACCAACTCCTACCGCCGGCTGGTTCCTGGCTATGAAGCCCCGGTTAACCTCGCTTACTCACAACGGAACCGGAGTGCGGCCTGCCGGATTCCGATGTATTCTCCATCCCCGAAAGCCAAACGGATCGAGTTCCGCCCGCCCGATCCCAGCTGCAATCCCTATCTGACCTTTGCCGCGATTCTGATGGCCGGCCTGGATGGAGTGCAGAACAAGATCGATCCAGGTGATCCGCTCGACAAGAACATTTACGACCTCCCACCCGAGGAGCTGGCGGCTGTCCCGAGTGTCCCCGGCTCACTGAGTGAGGCATTGGATGCTCTGGAGAAAGACCACCAGTACCTGCTCAAGGGAGATGTGTTCACCCAGGATGTGGTGGATACATGGATTGAATACAAACGCACCAATGAGGTGGATCCGGTCCGCCTGCGCCCGCATCCACATGAGTTCTTCCTCTACTTCGATGCGTAAACCGGCCAGAAACTGAACCAGTCCGAACCATAAAAAACCCCCGGGGAAGCATCACTCTCCGGGGGTTTGCATATTCTGTTCAGCAGGGGTCAGAACGGGGTCACTTCTTCAGCGCCATAATCTCCATCATACACGCCCTCGTCATCGGCTGTCTGGTAGTGGCCGGGGGGGGCGTCTTCGGAACTGAATGGCTGGAAGCTCGCATATCGCGAAATGAAAGCGACCGGCACATTGCCAACAGGCCCGTTACGCTGTTTGCCGATGATGATTTCGGCGGCCACATTCTCTTCATCCTCTTCACTGTCACGGGCGGGGCGTTTGCGATGAATGAACATCACCACATCGGCATCCTGCTCGATGGCTCCCGATTCACGCAGGTCAGAAAGGCGCGGCATGTTATCTTCACGGCTTTCGACACCGCGCGAAAGCTGGGAGATAGCGAGCACCGGGACTCCCAGTTCACGGGCCAGGCCTTTGAGTCCGCGGGAGATGGCGGAGACTTCCTCCTGCCGGTTCCGCCCCGAACCGCGATGGGTGCCGGCTTCCATGAGCTGCAGATAATCGACCACCAGCAACGCCAGATCCGGTTCTTTATGTTTGAGCCGCAGCGCACGCGCACGCACCGACGAGATCGAAAGCCCGGGGCTGTCATCAATGTAAATCGGCAGCGGAAACATCCGGCCGAGAGTGTTGAAAACCTTCGTGGATTCCCGTGTGGACATGCAACCGGAACGGAGCCGTTTGAGATCCACTTTGGCCATCGAGCAGATCAGCCTCTGGATGACCTGCACAGCACTCATTTCCAGGCTGAAAACTCCCACTGGCAATTTGGAAACCGATGCGATCCGTTCGACCAGGCTGAGTGCGAAGGCAGTTTTGCCAATGGAAGGGCGCGCCGCCAGAATGATCAGGTCGGTTTTTTGAAGGCCTGAGGTCATTTCATCGAGCTGGGGAAAATGGGTGGCGACACCGGTCACCAGCCCTTTTTTCTTATAGGCTTCATTCAGCGCATCCTGAACCTGATGAAGCATATCGCTGATGCGGGTGAAAGAACCGGATTGGCGGCTGTCCGAAATCGAATGCAGATCGCGTTCCGCACGATCGAGAATTGTTTCCGCATTATCCCGATCCTCGTAAGCCTTCTCGAGAATCTCGTTGGTCGAGAGGATCAGGCGGCGCTTGAGAGATTTTTCCTTGACGATCTCAGCATATTCGCGAACATTCGAGCCGGTTGCCGCTCCCGAAACGATGTCGAAGATTGCCGAAGGCCCACCGATTTTTTCCAGGGTTCCTTTGGAGCGGGCTTCATCGAGGAGGGTGGTGAAATCCGGGGATTTGCCACGTTGCTCGAGATCAATGATCAGGTCAAAAATGAGTTGATAAGGGGTATGGAAAAAGAGCGTGGTGGTCCGTGAGGGATCACGCTCCCCTTTGCCACGGGATTCCAGCGCCTCACGCTTGGTGGTTTCGTCCTGCTCACGGAGAACTTCCAGGCCGGCGATCATGGCCCGCCGGTCATGCAGCATCGCCGCCAGAACAGAGCGTTCCGCTTCCGGACTGAAAGGAAGACTTCGTGATACGGCAGTATCAGCCATGAAAAGAAGAACCTGTAGTGACAGCCAAGAAATTCAGCTCATTTTCGGGAATTCCCAGGTGGGTTCTCCCCCCGATATAAACCATCATCCGACGAGTCCCAGGCCGGGTCAAGTGTTTTGTGGCAGTCGGCCGCTTTTTCACCCTCCACTCACAGGATGGCAACAGGCGGATCTGTGAACAAACTCATTAAGATCAGAGATATCAACGGGTTGCCGTAATATCATGAAAGGATGACAGTGTCTGCCGGTGCGGCGCACAAATGAACTGGCCCCTCAGGGAGGTCGGATGAATGCAGCTCGAGAAGCTGCAGGCTGACCTGACCATTTTCCACCGCCACGAAGGTGTGCTGTGTGACTTCGCCAAGGTAGACAGATTTCGAACGAACAGCAGGCAGCAGATTCATTCCTTCGATGGGCCCTTCAGAGATCCTGATGGCCTCAGGGCGGATGCTCACCAGAACCTGCTGGCCGCCTGTCAGGGGCTGGTTCGAGGCTCCTCTCCAGGTCAGATCAAGATCCTTGAGTTTGAGAAGGTACAATCCGCTTCCAGACTCCTTTTCAAGGACTTGAGCGGCAAGGAAGTTGGTTTCTCCAAGAAATTCGGCGGTGAATCGATTGGCCGGCTGGCAGTAGAGTTCTTTCGGTGTTCCAATCTGCTCGATGTTGCCATCACGAAGAATCGCGCACCGATCCGCCATGGCGAGCGCTTCCTTCTGGTCATGGGTGACATAGACTGCGGTGTGGCCAAGGTCTTTGATCAGGGAGCGGATTTCAGACCGCATTTCAAGGCGCAGGCGCGCATCCAGATTGGAGAGAGGTTCATCAAGCAGAACGAGCTCCGGCCGGATCACCAGCGCACGCGCCAGAGCCACTCGCTGCTGCTGCCCCCCGGAGAGCTGGACTGGCCTCCGGTCGATATATTCACCCAGATGAACCAGATCGAGAGCCTCCTGAACCCGGCTGAGACACTCTTTTGACGAAACACCCCTCACCTCCAGGCCAAATGCCACATTCTCTCCCACAGTCATGTGCGGCCAGAGGGCATAGTTCTGGAAAACCATGCCAGAGTTTCTTTTCTCGGGGGGAACACCTTTCATCTCCCGCCCATCAAAAAGGATCCGGCCGGAGTCCGCTTCCTCGAATCCAGCCAGCAGGCGCAGGAGGGTGGTCTTGCCACATCCGGAAGGGCCCAGCAGAAAGAAGAATTCGCCCTCTTCGATTTCAAGGCCGATGTTCTGCAGGGCGATGGTTTTTCCGTATGACTTCCGGATCGCTTCGAGGCGGACTTTCACGATGAGGTTTCTTTCTCGAAAGAGCCAATCTGCACCTGCAAGGGTTCTGTTGCCAGCAGGTGAACATCCCTCTGGGGATAAGGCATGAGGATCCCGGCTTCGCGGAAGTGGCTGTCGATCATGAAGCGGATATCGCTTTCGACCACACTCAGGTCAGTCCCCGGAAGTGTCTGGATCCAGAAATGAAGCTGGAATTCCAGCCCATCAGCTCCGAAGTTCCGTAAGAGAACCACTGGATCCGGTTTTTTCAGGACTTTGCCATGATCATCAGCGGCTTTCCGGAGGATTTTAGCCACCTCACGGGTCGTGGAACCATACTGGACCGGCACAGTCACCTGGACACGCACTTTATCATCGGTCCGGGTCCGGTTGACCACATTGTTCTGAAGAAGAAAACTGTTGGGAATGAATATGTCGATATTATTCCCGGTGCGAACATGGGTGCAACGCGGGCCGATCCGGATGACTGTGCCCACATTGTTCGCGGAATATTCAATCTGATCGCCCTCCTGAATGGGGCGCTCGATCAACAGGATCAGCCCACTGATAAAATTGCTGATGATGTGCTGGCTGCCGAAACCGAGACCGATGGCCAGCGCACCACCAAGGAACGCAAACAAGGTCAGGGGGACATCGGCGACTTTCAGGGCGACAAGAGTCGCCAGAGCCAGTGTGAGATAATACGTCAGGGATTTGAGTATGGAGGCAGTGCCAACCGGCAATGGCAGGCGGTTCAGAACCCTCTGCTCAAGAGCACGGGTCGCACGGCGCGACACCCAGATGCCCACGATGAAAAGGAAGATGGCGGTGATGAGCTTCTGGACGGTCAAGGGGTTGTCCTTCGATTCGGTCAGTTCTTTATTCCAGACCGCTGAAAGGAATGAGCCCAGCAGGGAAAACCATTCTCCGATTCGCCAGCCGGCCTGCTCTTCGGCGATTTCGCTGATGAACCGGGTATAGAGGCGCCAGGCCTCTTCCATGCTCAGGCCGTTTTCCTCTTCGAGGCGAATCAGATTTTCCAGATGGCGTTTCTGTTCGCCGAGCCAGCGCAGGACCTGAGACCCGGCTTCTTTCGAAGCCGCTGTTTTTTCTTCAAGGGAGCGAAGTTCTCTCCGCAAATCCGAAACAAGCGCCATCTGCGGTGGATGTTCGAGATCGCATTGGGCGCGCATCTGGGTGGCCTCATCGGCCCAGGCTTTCATCTCCTGCGGGGTGGCTTCGCGGTTGATGACGCGGTAACGGTACTCCCAGACTTTTTTCATGTCTGCGAGCCGTTGCAGGCGATCACCCAGGGTGGCAATTTCACGCTGCCGGGTGGCGCGCTCACGCCGCCGTGCTTCCACCTCTTCGCGCAGGGCCTGATCCGGCTCTGCAGTGGCATCCATCCGTTCGGTCGCTTTGGACAGGCGTGATTCGGCAGTGGCTTTCTCTGATTCGGCAGTCTGTTTGCGTGCCTGGAGATCCTTCTCCCGCTTCTCGATCTGGGTGACAACCTCGATCAAATCCTGGCGGGTAAAGAGCGCCTGTTCCTTCCACCACTCCACTTTTTTTTCTTGAGGATGGCCAGGCGAATCTGGTAGATCTCCTGGTCAAGTTTCTCATTGCCCAGTTCGATGTCCCCTCAAACGGACTGTTTCCGAAGCTGAACGGCTATCCGCGTGGCGGTCAA
>LMZT01000017.1 GCA_001567115.1 Candidatus Hinthialibacteria bacterium OLB16
TTTTTTCAGGCCGCCTCCATGGGTCTGCTCTGCCTGGTCCGCCGGAAGGGATCCTGGCGGCTGGGTTGATAACCCTGACTGAATGGAGGAAGCCTGCTGCCTGGCTGCGGGTGGGGTGTGCTGTGATGCCGTATGCTGGATGGACAGCATTTACCTCTCTGTATTACTCGAGCGGCCTGCTGCCCAACTCGCTTCAGGGAAAGTGGGACACCTATGCGGATGGGATCCTGTGGGATCCCGGAAGATTCCTTGATCTGGTGGATTACTGGGGGAGCCTGTTTTTTAAAAGCCTGAACAGGGATACCCTGTACAATGCTCCCAGGGCGGTCATCTTTTTCGGCCTGGTGGTGTATGCCGCCTGGCTTTTATTTCGCCGTCGGAATCCTGTCTGGGTTTTTCCAGCCTATGCCATTCTCTATACCATCGCCGCCCAGTTTGTGGTGGTGCCATTGTTCAGCTGGTATTACTGCCATCCCTCTGCCGGGATCGGCATTGGAGTGGTTGCCGGAAGCTTTTTTGTATCGAAAGGGGTTTCGAGAATCAGCCTGCAATTGAGTCGGCTGGGTGCCATTGGCGCGGCCGGGTTGTGGATTTTCCTTGCTTATGGGGGGCTGGTTGCCATTCAGAGCTGGCCGGAAAACAAGGTGGCCTGGGTTGGACGGGTGCTGATCGACCATGAACGAGAAAAGGGGCATCGCATCTGCGCTCAGGCGATCCTCAATGACCAACGCATTCATCCGATCGAGGGCCGTCACCCGAAGGTTCTGGTCCATGATCTGGGACTGCTGGGTTATGAGCTTCGTGAGGCCTACATGGTCGATGTGTCAGCTATAGCCACTCCCCATGTGACCCCATGGCATAAAAAACATCCGGACAAGCTGGGGTTCTTCCGGGTTTCAAAAGGGCTGATCGAAGAGGAAAAACCGGATTACTTTGTCACCATGGCGGAACATGGCCCGGTGACCGAGGAAGACTGGGCCTGGGTGGATCAGTATTATGAGTGCATTGGCTACTACATTGGAACCGAATGGGCGGTGCCATTTGTCGCGGCATATAAAAAGGTCAGGAATGATTTCTGAACCGGAGGAAGAGAGTCAAGGCTTTTCACTCCATGGCCAGCGTTGATGCAGGCCCTCCTGAACTTTCTTCCAGACTTCACACTCCGGCTGGCGTACAAGATTCGTAAAAATGCCATCCAGTGCCAATTCATGAAACGCCAGGCGCTGCTGCAGGCAGGGGTCATTGGAAAACAGCCATTTCTGATTGTCGCCTGCCAGGCAGGGATGCTGTGCCCACTCCCGCAAGTGCCGGGTGGTTTCCCGATAGGACCACCGGGTGCGGGCAAACTGCTCGGCGCGTTCGGCCATGGCGCGCACTTTGCCGGGTTGAGCGGCTGCATCCAGGATGACCTTTGCAGCTCCCTCGGAATCTCCCAGAGGCAGGCCGATTGCCAGTTCTTCCCTGATCAGCTGCGCCGATGGCTGTGAGACTGGTGTGGTCGCAATCCCGACCCGCCGGGCCATCCAGGAGAGGAAGCGGGAACGGTCGCCATAACGGCTCTCGGGGACATCCAGATCGAAATTCACACCCAGGTCAGCCTCGGATTCATACTCCACCACCTGATCCTGGGGAACCCATCCCTCGAGGAACATCCTTGAACGGTAAGGGCTTTGGGAGACCCAGGTTTTGAATGATTCATAGCCCTGGTCGTGGTGTCCACCGATTCCTCCACCAATACAGACGAAAACAACATTTTTGTCAGCACCGAGGACCCTTTCGATGGTTTCGAAAAAAGTGCGTGTGTCCTGCCAGGTGTTGAACCCTCCGGATGAAAACAGCACAAAATCCTCTGGACCGCACAACCTGCCCCGAATGCGCCCGGAAGAAGGCATCCGGGAGGGAGAACCAGGATCAAGCCCGGTCGGTTTCACAGTCACCAGGTGCTCATGCAGTGTGGATGGATTCAGGCGGCCGACCATGCCGAGTTCGCCCATCAGCATGTGTGCCTGATGTTCGGTGACTGCGCTGAATCGATCTCCGCGCAGCAGGACCTGCTTGTAGACAGTAAAGGTCTCGAAAGTGCCCCTGGCATCCGGGGATTCCATGCGCAGCTGCAGCTCGGGGATAAAGGCTCCTTTCAGGTCATACCAGAGAGGAAGCCGGTGCCGAAGGTGAGATGTCACCCAGGAGGCAATCACCGAACCGGCGCTGATGATGGCATGGGGATTGAACGCCGCCATCGCCTGCTGAACTTTTTCAGCAATCAGCGCGCGTGTGTCTGCATTCGGCTCCGGGAAGGCCAGGTGTTCTAAGTTCTCATTCACATCCCGTGGTTTATGGAGATACTGAATAATGGGCTGGCCGCGCTGGCCGAATTCGAATGTCACCGCACGCACCGAATGACCATCCTCTAGGAGAGGTTGAATTACTTGCCAGGTTCCATCCGAGAGGGCTGTGGCCGGACGGGGAGACCTGTAGAATGGCAGTGGACCGATCCCAATGATAAAGAGTCTCATAATGGCACTCTTATTGTCTTAAGGTTTTCTGAGGTCCGAGTAAAGGAGAAAGACATCGATGTCCTGTTTCTGGATCAAGGCTGCAGGTTTCCTTGGTGCTCTTGGGGTGTGCCTGGGGGCCTTTGCGGCCCATGCTCTGCGCGAAAAGCTTCCTCCAGACCTGCTGGTCATATTCGAGACCGGTGTACGATACCACCTTTTTCATACCCTGGCGCTACTCGGAGTGGCCATCCTGTCATTTCGGTTTTCAGACATCCGCCTCCTGCACTGGTCGGCGGGTTTCCTGACAGTGGGAGTTTTGATTTTTTCGGGAAGCCTGTACATCCTGGCGCTGTCCGGGGTTCGGATGTGGGGGGCGGTGACTCCATTCGGCGGGGTGGCATTGATAATCGGGTGGATCTGCCTCGGATTGTCTGGGAGAACGATGGGCAGAAAGAGTTAATTGGGTCGGTTGTCCCTTCTTCGCACCGTTTTTCTTTTTTGTTATCCTCGGCAGGAGATTGTGCAGCGGATTGAAGGAGAGCCCTCATGGCGGATGTCGTCTTCAAACATGTGAATAAACTCTTCCAAGGCGGGGTAGTGGCGGTTGATGATTTCAACCTCGAAGTTCATGACAAGGAGTTTCTGATCCTGGTCGGGCCTTCGGGGTGCGGGAAATCGACCTCTTTGCGTATGGTGGCCGGACTGGAGGAGATGACCAGTGGCGAGATCAGCATCGGGGGAAAGGTGGTCAATGATGTCCCCCCCAAGGATCGGGATATTGCCATGGTTTTCCAGAATTATGCCCTGTATCCCCACATGACTGTGTACAAGAATATGGCTTTCGGTTTGAAACTGCGGAAATACCCGAAGGCTGAGATCGATAAACGGGTCCAGGAGGCGGCCAATATCCTCGGGATCCAGGATCTGCTCGACCGCAAGCCCAAGGCGCTTTCAGGCGGCCAGCGCCAGCGTGTGGCAGTCGGGCGTGCGATTGTCCGCAAGCCCAAGGTGTTCCTCTTCGATGAGCCGCTCTCCAACCTGGATGCCAAACTGCGTGTTCAGATGCGCACCGAAATCTCCAAACTGCACAACCGGCTCGAAACGACCATGATTTATGTCACTCATGACCAGCTCGAAGCAATGACCATGGGCGACAGAATTGTGGTGATGAAGGATGGGAAAATCCTGCAGGTGGATGATCCGATCACCCTGTATGACCATCCCAGGAACCTGTTTGTGGCCGGGTTTATCGGATCGCCGCCGATGAACTTTATCCGTGGCCGGCTCACATCGGAGGGGGGAAACCTGTTTTTCGATGAAGGCAGCATCAAGGTTCAGCTGGATGAACGCCTGATGACTCCGCAGGCCCAGAACTATGCCAGCCAGCCGGTCATTTTCGGGATTCGGCCTGAGGATATCCATGACCCGGCAGAAACCCGTGACATACGGCCCAATACCCTGGTCAAAGCCAAGGTGGAAGTCATCGAACCGGTTGGATCGGAATCGATCTGGTATTTGTCCTCGAGCCATTCGACATTCATTGCCAAAGTCAACTCACATGTGAAAGCAGAAGTCAATCGAGACAAAGAGATGGTCTTCAATGTCAGCAAAGCGCACCTTTTCGATCCTGCAACCGAGCAGGCCATTGTGTAATTATCGATGAATTTGACCGCCCGCTCGGAGGGAACCATCAAGGTGATCAGTGTGTCGGGGTTTCTCGATGCTGGTGAAGTCGTCCGTTTTCGGGATGAATTCCTGGTGGAGACCGCCGATGAAAATGTCATCCTGTTGGATTGCTCGAAACTGGAATATCTGGACAGCAGCGGGCTGGCGGCATTGGTGAATATCTACAAGAACCTGACTGCACGGGGTGGGAAGCTGGCCATTTGCGGCTTTTCCGAGAGCATTCTCCGCGTTCTCAAGTTCACCAAGCTCGATCGTGTTTTTACCATTGCAGAGGATTTCGAGGAAGCCAAGGCGAAGCTTCTGTCCTGAGAACACCCTCAGACATCGTGGCCCTTGACCGTCGATACTGGATTTGGGACCTGGTCCTCCTTCTGGCGCTTTCCACAGCATTGCGTGCACACAATCTCGGAGCGCTCAGCTTCTGTTCGGAAGAAGCTGATAATGCCTTGATTGCACGGACTTGCCTCCAGACCGGACATTTTATCCAGCCAGAGAGCCAACCGTCCTCGGATGGGCTTTTATACCCATGGATTACTGCCTCGCTCTTCAATCATTTCGGAGAATCGGAGTGGATCGCACGATTCCCTTCGGCGTTTTTCGGGGCTTTGACCACCTTGTGGGTCTATCTCTGGGCTTCCCACTGGTTCGGATCCTGGGTGGGGCGTTGCGCCGGGTTTCTGTTCGCTGTCTGGCCCTGGTCTGTGGCATGGGGAAGGATCGGGCAGTATGAGAGCCTGCTGGCTTTTCTTTTTGTCCTTATCGTGGTCTCAGTCTGGAAAATGCTGGAATGCAATTGTCTTGGGCATCCCATGGCCGAACCTCCGCGTGTCGCCGGTCGCAGGCCACTTACCATTCGCCGGTTTTTCAAACTGATTCCTTTTCTCCTGCTGGCGCTGCTGGCGCATTTCACAAGCTACCTGACTCACTTTGCCTTGTTTTTCCTGCCGGGATATCTGCTGATCCGTCTGAGCTGGAGCTGGTTTCGAGGGAGATTCATCGATTCCGAATTCAAGCGCAGCCTTCAATATCTCCTTGTAGGCCTGCTGGTCGCCGGCGTTGGAATTCTGGCACTGGTTTATCTCAGCCCGGCTGTTTTCCTGAAGAATCAGGAGCAGCAGGAGGCTGCAGGCGGCAGCCTCTGTTATATCCACTTTTTCCAGGAGCAATTCGGGTGGGCCTTTATGGGATTCCTGATCCTGGGAACCGGCATGGCGCTCAAATGCGGGCGTCCTGGATGGCTGGTTTTTTCGGCGGCCTGGTTTCCGTTCATTGCTCAGGGACTGATCCTGAGAAAATGCCAGCCGGATTCGATCTACTACACATTTCCCTTTATGGTGATTCTGGCGGCGATCCCGATCGGATGGGGCGCCGAAATGGTAAAAGAAAGAGTCAATCAGTGGTCCGCTCCCGGGGTCCATTGGAACTGGAGAGGGATTACAGGCCTTCTATTGCTGGGGTTGAGTGTCGAAATGGTTCTCAGCAATGTTTTCATATCCAGGGCAGCCACATCCCAGGTCGTGACCGGGGCCTCGGATTCGGTTGCCTGTGGCAGTTTGGACTGGCGTGGGATGACTGACCTGGTTCCGCGTGCTTCGGGGAATGTGAAGATTATCAGCACGGATGCGATCCCGGTTTATTATTATCTCGGGCGTGTGGATTTTGTTTTCCCATTGAAAGAAGGGGGCCGGGTTCAAGTCATTCCCGGTGTGAGCGTTCAAGGGATCCGGAGTCCGGCGGAACTGGTTACAGCCTTGGCAGATGGGCGGGAAACCTGGATTTTCGGAGAGAAGAGCAGGCTGGCCGAAATGAGAAGGACTCCAACAGGAGCGGATTTATGGTCGATCCTGACCTTGCCCCCTTCACGTGTCTGGGAAGGGCCGCTCGAGATCGTCATCTGCTACCCGAAGAAACGATAACAGAGGAAAGGCTGGAACCAGGGGAGGCTCCATCAGTCAAATAGAAGAATTATCGCCCCATGAACTGGTACTCCAGTTTCTGAAACAGGACCACCCTTGGATTATCCTCGGAGTCCTCATAACCGGTTGAAAGCCAGGCATCCACCACCCGGATGGCCTCGTTCTCCGCCAGAGACCGTGCACCCAGGCAGAGCAGGTTGGCATTGTGCAGCTGGCGGCTGAGGATGGCATTATCGACATCGGCGCATAAGGCGGCGCGCACTCCGGGAATTTTATTGGCAGCGATCGACATTCCGATCCCGGTAATACCCACAAGGATTCCGAACTGGGCCAGATGGCCTCCAACTGTTCGGCCCACATCCATCACCGGCCCATAGTCTTCAGCGGTGATGCTGCCGGCAACCCCGCAGTCCTGGACTTTTCTTCCGCATTTGCGCAGGTGCGCGATCAGGGCTTTCTTGAGGTTCAGCCCTGCCTCATCGCTCCCGATGAAGAGTGTGTCCCAACGGTCCCGGATTTCTGGAAAATGGGTGACCAGTCCCTCCAGGCATTCGCACAGGCGGTCACGGCAATGCCGATAATGGGCCAATGACAGACCGACCGGATCCGGGATTTCGAGAGAGTCCTCGGGAAGGCCGAATTCTCCGATCAGGTGTGTTCTGGCGGAGCCTGAGGGGAGCAGATTCAGCACAGTGGCGACATGGTAATTTTCCATGCACAGGATGATATCAGCCCAGGAGATCAGGCGATGGGAAATGGGAGTGGAGCGGTGGGATGACAGGTCAATTCCCGCTTCACGGCAGGCCAGGATCGAGAATTCAGTCGCGGGCGAACCACCACCGGTCATGGTGCCGGCTGAACGAACCTCCACACCCGGGATATTTTTATCCTTCAGAAGTTTCTTGAGCAGGCCTTCAGCCATCGGGCTGCGGCATGAATTCCCGCTGCAGATTATCAGCACATGCAAATCGTTCATGGTCCTGATCTTAACAAACCCGATGGCGAGAACCAAGAAACTGGAGCTGGATGGATTCAGGGGAGTATTGCCTTGAGATACGGGAATGGTCGTGCGACAATTCTGGGGTTGAACGCCATCACGGCCTTTTCGGCCGTGATGGATCACTGTGCGAGTGGGTGCATAGCGCGGGTCCGGCCAAGAGCCGATGCACCGAGGACCAATGAAATTCACATGGAATTGGGGAGGATAAAACATGAGTTCGAAAATTCGTGTCACAGTCTGGAATGAATTTCGGCATGAGAAACTCGATGAGAAGGTGCGCCAGGTTTATCCGGATGGCATCCATGCAGCGATAGCCAGCCACATTCAGTCCCAGCCGGATCTGGAGGTTCGCACCGCCACACTCGATGAAGCGGAGCATGGATTAACCGAGGAGGTGGTTCAGTCCACCGATGTGCTTCTGTGGTGGGGGGCACATGGCGCATGGCGAGGTGCAGGATGCCATCGTGGAGCGGGTGGTGGCCCGGGTGCAGGAAGGGATGGGGTTGATCGTTCTCCATTCGGGGCATCATTCAAAAGTGTTCAAGCGGCTGATGGGGACCACCTGCAACCTGCATTGGCGTGAAGCCGGAGAAAAGGAAAGGCTGTGGGTGGTTGAACCGAGCCATCCGATCGCTGAGGGGCTTGGAGAGTACTTCGAACTGCCCCACACAGAGATGTATGGCGAGCGTTTTGATATCCCCACTCCGGAGCATCTGATCTTCGTGTCCTGGTTCAAGGGAGGCGAGGTGTTCCGTTCGGGATGCACCTGGCAGCGCGGGCATGGGAGGATTTTTTATTTCCGGCCCGGGCACGAGACCTTCCCGATTTATTATGATCCCAATGTGCTGCGCGTGATTGTCAATGGCATCCACTGGGCAGCGCCTCGTCTGTTTGGTGCGCACCTGTGCCCGAATTCGCCACCGCTCGAGCCGCTGGCAGGGTGAATGGGAGAGTCCTGTTCCACACCGATTTCAGGAAGCAAAACGATTTGAAGGAAATACTGAAACAATGTGGTAGAGTGTAAGAAGTGGTGGCCGGCCATGGGGTGGCCATCACTGTGAGAAAGTGATTGCCGGGGGAGGAGGCTATGGGTATGGATTTTAATCTCATCACCGTTGATCCGGCACAAATGGGAGGTGTTCCCTGCATTCGCGGATTAAGAATCCCGGTGGCAACTGTTGTCGGAATGGTGGCGGATGGAATGTGTGTCGAGGAAATTCTGGAAGCTTATCCAGATCTTGAGCCAGGTGATATCAGTCAGGCGCTGAAATTCGCTGCAAAAGCGGTCAGTGAAAGACAACTGCCTCTCGTTTCTGTTCAATGAGATGGCTGGTTGATAATGCTCTCTCGCCCACCCTTGCCGATCTCGATTCGATCCGGAAGTTTTTCGAGGAGGGGAGCCTTGTCGTGATTGAAGAGAACCGTATCCGCATTCATTCTCTACCAATATAAAGTAAGCAGATTGACACAAAGTTTTCGTTCCTCTATTCCCCCCTTTCTTCCATCAGCTAGATATCGTTAGTTTTTAGGCATAGATGTCAATTGGTCAATTTTTTTTCTTACCCCTATATGAGTTGGATCATGCTTCGAGAATAGAACGATAAACATGTAAGGCTAATTCTTTATCACCTTGCTCTAAAATTCTCTCTGCCATAGTTTCGCATTGTTCGTAGACTGAGACTGTTTTCCCCGGTTCAAGTTTTATAGTCAGAAAGAATTCCTCTAGAGCTTTTTTATATTGCTTTTGGCCACAATAAAGCTGGGCTAGACGATAATGGGCTAATGAGTAGCCTGGAGACTCTCTGATAATTTCTATATAGGTTGCCTCAGCAGCGTCATATTGCTTTTGATATTTGATAGATCATCCCAAGGCGGACCATGGTATAAAGATCGCGGTTTGTGGAAGCACCTTTTATTAGAACACGTAGTGCTTCTTCCCCCTTTTTCTCTTTGATATAAATCTCTGATAATGGGATACATGCAAGATCAGGATGGATGATAAAGGCAGCTTCATACGCTCTCTTTGCGATCTCTTGATTTTTGTTTTTTAATGCAACACTCCCTAAAAGACAGTACAATACAGCATTATTGTTGTGCGAGGCAGCAATTTCAAAGGCTCTCTCATAGCGGCCAAAAATTGCAAATACTTCAATAGACGCACCGGCTTCTTCTAATGAATCAACACCAGCCTCCAGGGGGTAGGAGCCTAATAATTCGATCATTTCATCAATATTGGCTGGATTTTTCTTCGGTCTAAATAGGTTGAGTGACCCAAATTTTCCTACCTCATAATTATCATAATCAATTTCTTTCGACTTCGCTGATATATACCAAATTGTCCGTGGCAGTGCTGCCTGTTTCTGTTCTAAATCAAGTTTCTTTAACTCCCATGCAGCATCCGTAAATTTCTTTGTTGAAATCTGTAAATCATCGGGGAAATAAAAAATCCAGACACCGGTCCCACAAATAAGCAACTCTTTTATTAGGCCATACATGAGTAACCAGGTCGGTTTGATCGGCGTGATTTTTTAGATCCTGTGCAACACTCTTCCACTCCTGTCGCCACAGAAGCTGATGGGAAAGGTAATTCTTGGCTTCAGGAAACTGAAATGTAATAATTAGTATATTTAATAAAAATACGGAAGATATTATAATCCATTTCTGATGTACTCGGTTGCTGACTAAGCGACTCACAAATTCACTCAAACCGACTATCCCAGCGGCAACAAACAACGTATAAAAAGGAATTACAATAAAGTTCTGACGGTCAGCATAAAAGTATCCAGATCGATTCACCAACCAAAGCCCAATAGGCGGAAGCATTAAGACGAGTAATGCAATCAACGATCCTGCATTTCGATGGCTAAGCGCGGAGAAAAATAAACCACCAAAAATAGGAATATGAATAGAATATTACCCGTACTTGACTTTACAGCCAAAAAACTAGATACGCTTTTTACCCATTCTATTCCAAAGGAGGTGAATTCTTTCCCTCCGGTTGGTTCATTGAGGGCACCATAAATTAGCCATGGAAAAATAAGAGAACGGACAATACGAGACCAGAAACTAAACCAAAATACACCTTGAAATCGACCGGTTGATGCGGTTTTTTGAAAAGTATAGATAAAACAAGCAGGGCGGTTACATAGGCGCCTTCTATGGCTATCACAAATGCTGTAAAGTATCCTGAATATAGACTTAAAGTATGCACAATAACCAATGATATCCAGCAGATCCAACTTTGCCTTTTAAGGTAAATTAGCACCGTGATGACTGATAAAGTACACAGGAGCCCTAAAAGAGAATAAAATCGAAGTTCCTGGCTATACATCAGATGTGAAGGAGAAAAGATCATCAATAGAACTGTAACCAAGCTTACACGCTTATCAAAAACTATTGCACCAAGAAAAAAACGTTGCAGCGAGGCCAAGGATAGAAATGATTACAGAAAACAGGCGAAGAACATATTCGGATGTACCGAGCTTTGACCATTGCCACAAGAGCAGGTCATACATTGGTGCCGCCCCACGCCATTTCTCGATTATTTCTAATCTCTCAGAAAATAAGTAATTTCCGATTGCCTGATCAGCCACATTCACCTCATCATACCAGAAGCTGGCTCCAAGTCCCACCAGTCGTAACGCAGCAGCAGTCACGAGCAACAGAATCAACGTAATATGAATCCGGTAATATATTACCTGTCGTTCGAGAGGGGAATCTTCCACTTCAGGAGAGGAGTGAGAAAGCCGTTTCGGAGAAAGATTATCCATTTGGTATCTCTTATCTGTCATAATTATTGGATCGCAAGTATTGTGCCTGCAAATGATAACTTAAAGTTATGTTGGTTCTGAAAGTAACGCCAAGGCAGATCCGACCAGCATTTGAAAAGAATCATCGATAAGATCAGCCGATAACATTGCCTGAAAAAGCTCAACACATTCCTCTTCATTGAATACAGGAGATATGATCGAGATCAGCATGTTCTATAACCAATGGTCCCGAATTTATGAAAGGTACCAAGTGGGCCGACGCACACTTCTGGTAACTGCTTATATACGGACAGAGCACAAACCTTGAATCCACAAAAATAAAAGCAAGATCATTCTCATCAGGCCTGTTTGCCGAATCCAATGCGGCCTCCCCCTCATCCTATTCACGAGGCCCTGTTCCTCGGCTAAAGTGAAGGGCGATTGAGCGGGATCGCCACATCGATCTGCCTGATTCATCCATCCACATAAAGGAGAACCCAATCATGCGTCTACAAGGAAAAAAAGCGGTCATCACTGGCGGAGGATCAGGCATTGGAAAGGCCATCGCTCTTCGATTTGCCGAGCAGGGTGCACAGGTTCTGATCGCAGCCAGGCGTTCAGAAAGGCTGGCCGAAACCGCCCGGCTTTCCCCAAAAATCGACTGGGTTTCAGTCGACCTGACTGCGCCTGAGGGTCCTCAGCAGCTGGTTCAGGCGGCAGCAGAGAAGCTTGGAGGAATCGATGTGCTGGTGAATAACTCCGGGATTTTTCTAGCGGAAACGATCGAGAAAACTCCGGATGACCTTTATGACAAGCTGTTTGCAGTCAATGTCAAAGCCCTGTATCGTATGACTCAGGCTGCATTGCCTGTTCTCCGAAAAAGCAGCGCACCCGCCATTGTGAATATCGGCTCGATTGTCGCACTGGCCGGTCTGGCCCAGACAACCTGCTACTCAGCCACCAAAGGCGCTGTGGTCCAGATCACCAAATCCCTGGCGGTGGAACTCGGCAGCGAGAAAATACGTGTCAACTGTGTCTGCCCCGGCCTGATCCATACCGAGCTCACCGACCAGATGATGAGTGATCCTGATTTTGCCAAAATGGCATTGCCCGCATACCCCCTCGGACGATTCGGGGAAGTTGATGATATCGCTTATGCCTGTGTCTACCTTGCCTCGGATGAAGCCTCCTGGCTGACCGGAGTCATCCTTCCGGTGGATGGGGGTTATACCGCCTGTTGAAAGAGGAGGGCTGGATGCCGACAGATTGCATCACTGGATCTGAAATCGGGTTTCTCAGGTTCCTGAGATCCATTCGGGGAGAGGCCACATTCGAACCAGTCCGCTTTGGAATAGTGGGCGGGGTGAATTATCTCCGGCTGTTTGCGGGTGTCATTGTGGTGTTTATCTCAATGGTCCCGCCTGCGAATTCGGTCCCAGTCAGCGGTGTGGTGCGCAGCAAGGCGGATCAAAGCCCGATCGCCGGAGCGGAGGTGCGAGTCGAATCGGCCACCCAGGGGGTGGTGGCCAGCATGAGCGGCACCTTCTCCATCGACCTTCCATCTGGAATCATGGTGACTCTTGCGGCCGGGAAATTCGGATTTATAAACAGCTCGATCCGGTTGACTCCATCTGCAAACTCCGCCCCGGTCGTGATCCGCCTGGAGCCGCTCGCTTCCGGGCCGCCTTTGTCGAATCCCTTTCATGATCCCTCGGTGGCCTGCACCTACTGCCACGCCTATTACTATGAGGGCTGGTCGGGTGCGGGGAGTGGTGTGGCCTCACGCCATGCGACCGCCGGGAGCAACACCTGGGTGAGGGATCTGGTGGATGGCTCCGGAACCGGGGGAGGCCTGGGGCAGCCGGGCTATGTCTTCAAACGGGATTCGACCAGTCTCGCGGCCGGGAATCCTTACACAACCGGACTGTGTGCCGAATGCCACCTGCCATTGCTTTCCTCACTGCTGCCGGAGGACACCCCTGCGGGTGCGCGAGTGGATCTGTCCGATGCGGCTGCCTCTTCACCCGAAGGCTCGCTGGAGCGCCTGGCTTATGATGCCGGAGTGGCCTGCGAGGTTTGCCACAAGACAGAGAGTGTGCAGCAGGCGAATGGTGAATTCGGTCGGACCGGCTTTTTTGGAAAAGCGAAGCTGTTTGCCAATGATGATGGAGTTCAATTCGGCCCCCTTCCGGACTCCGATGTGGATATCCCCCACATCATGCGTGCGGCATACAATCCACTCCACACCGAGAGCCGTCTGTGTGCAGCCTGCCATGAGTACCGTATGGATCATGATTTCGATGGAGATTTCGATGAAGCGGGCAGCCCCCCGGGGCAGACCACCTATTCTGAGTGGCTGAGCAGCAGTTATGCCCAGCGTGGAGTCACCTGCCAGAAATGCCACATGTCCCCGGATGGCGACCAGGTCGATATCGGTGTTGGCGGCCCATCCCGATCGCCTTCCCAGATCCACAACCACCGATTCGAGGGTGCGACACTCTCCAGGCTTCAGAGAGCCGCTGATGTGATCCTGGATGCAACACCTGTAGCGGGTGCGCTTCAGGTTCAAGCGGAGGTTCGCAATGTCGGTGCGGGCCATAATTTCCCGACCGGATTTACCACACGGAATGTGATTCTGGCGGTCACTGCCACCACCGATCTGGGCCAGTCTCTTGTCTGGTCTTCCAGCGGGACCGATCTGGTGCCCGCCTGGGGAGGGGTTGGTGATGAGGCCAATGATTATGGCCTCAAACCGGGGAGAGGATTCGCACGAATTCTGTATGGGCGGGGTGAAGTTGAAGGAACCACACAGGAACGGGTGATCTTCATCGATGCCCTGGGTGAGGTGAGCAACACAGCGATTCCTCCCAAAGGGAAGGATGTGTCCCATTACCTTTTCAGCCTGGAGGGCATCCCTGGTGATATTGTGACCGTTACTGCCACCCTGGTGTACCGGAGGGTCTGGAAAGATCTCGCTGAAGAAAAGGGCTGGACACTCGATGGCCAGGGGCAACCTTATGGCGACCTGCTTGTCGAGCAGGTGCATCTGGTGGTTCCGATCAATCATCAGATTGAACCCACTCCGACCTCGACCCAGGTTGAACCCACTCCAACCCCGACCCTTGCAGAACCAACCCCAACCCCGACCCGCCATCCCGACTCCTGTGATCTGGTGGTGGATGGGCGTGCGGATGCCAAGGATCTGATTGCCTATCTGAGGGATCGAGCCGGAGTTGAGGATTTTCCTACCGATTTCAATGGAAAGAATGGGGAGGATGTGGCAGACCTCTTTGAGTTTGCACAGTTCTGGTACCAGCCACCACCCGGCCAGTAAAGGTTGTTCTGGAAGTCGGGCTGTGAAGCCGTTAACATGAACCATCATGGTCCAATCTGAACGCTGTTTTCTGATGCTGGTGGCCGGAGCGGGCCTGCTCCTGGCTTTGCCCGGCTGGTCGAAGGTGGACATTCTTATCCAGCAGGTGGCGGATGGAAGCCTTCAGAAGCCCACAGTCAGAGTCCAGTCGCAGGCAGCCGGTTCAGTTCGTTTTACCTGTGTGGGAAGAGGCTTTCTCAAAACCTCCACATTGGAGCAGGGAGACAGTGAGGAACTGAATCCGGCCAATTATGGGGTCTATCAGTTTCGCCTGAGCGCCGGGAGTGATCAATCGCGCGGCCTGCTGCCACTTGAAGAAGGGAAGAGAACAGAAGTCCTGATCACAGGAACGGCATCGCCGGATCGTTCCCCCAGGTTCACCTCCAGCTCCGGTGAGTTGAAAAATCAGGCTCCCGGTGAACCGATACGGATTCCCAATCCATTCGGCCCGGCCTTCGAGAAGCTCTCCATTGATGAAAAGATCCGGCTGGTTGAAGACAGCCCGGAGGCCCAGAGTCTTTCATCTTCGGAGCGCGGCCAGTTGCTGGGGATCCTCTACAACGAAAAAGGGGTCCAGGAAGCCAACAGCAAAAACTTCGAGAC
>LMZT01000018.1 GCA_001567115.1 Candidatus Hinthialibacteria bacterium OLB16
TGATCAGTTATGGCCTGTCATCCTATGGGTATGATATCCGGATGAGCCGCGAATTCATGATCTTTGAGAACAAAGGCACAACCCTGATGGATCCCAAGGCGGTCGATATGCAGGCGCTGGTGAGTTTTGAGGGGGATGCCGCCATCATTCCGCCGAATTCCTTCGCACTGGCGAAAACAGTGGAGTACTTTCGGATTCCCCGGGATGTTCTCACCATTTGTGTTGGAAAATCGACCTATGCGCGTTGCGGAATTATCATCAATGTGACTCCTTTTGAACCGGAGTGGGAAGGAACCGCAACGCTTGAAATCAGCAATACCTCCCCTGTTCCGGCAAAAATCTATGCGGAGGAAGGGATCGCCCAGGTCATCTTCCTGTCGGCGGATGGTGTGTGCGAGGTGTCCTATGGAGATCGCAAAGGGAAATACCAGGGGCAGAAAGACATTACCCTTTCACGAGTATAACGGATTGCCTTTCATGCTCCCGAAGCGAACACGAGGGGGAGGAGTTTTTTCGAAAAAGCGGTTATACGTTGACTTTTACAGAACAGGGAAGTAGAAGAAGGACTGGAAGCTGAGCCAGATTCGCGATGGATAGGCCTCGGTGGGGTTCCCGGCGGGGCTGTTTTTCTCTTAAATTATCCATTTGTTTTCGAAGACAATCCGAAGGAGAACCTTTTTTCCAATGCTGATATGGTTACGTGAACGAAAGAGGAAAGTGGCGAAGTGGTTTGATCTACCCACTGATCGTTGTCTTTTTTCTATGGATCGGCGCAGATCCAGCAGCGGGGCATGTTGAACAAGCTCACTGCGTTGAAGGTCAATGGGGCCAGGGTATCCTATACCGAATACCAGGCTGTCAGCGAGGAAGTCGGGCGTTATCTCTCGGATACGCCGGTCAGGCCGGAAAAATCACATGGGGAGCTGGCGCTGGATCAGCTGGTCCAGAGAGAACTGGCACGGCAGCTGGCGCATGATCTGAATCTGCGCACAGATGATGCCGAAGTCAAACGGATGATCAACATGCAGCTCACAGGGGGCCGTGGCGGCACCATCAATGAGTTTGCCATGAAACGATTTCTCCAGGATGCCGGATTCGAAAGCCCGGAAGATTTCAAAAGTTACATGCGCCGCCAGATGGATGTTCGACTGGCCATGAACTATGTGGCTTCCACAGCAGTCCCCAGCGAAGAGGATGTTCAGCGCGCGCTCAAGCGCCAGAAGGATATGCGCACGATTGAAATGCTGTTTTTCAATTCGGAGGATGCGTTCCCGAAAGTCAAAGCGGCCACAGAAGAGGTGGAGGCTTATTTCAAGCAGCATATCGAGCGTTATCGTTTTCCCAGGCGCATGAAAATCGACTACGTCGAGGCTCTTCCCGAGACCTATGTGGCCCAGGCTACTCCAGAAAAAGAAAACCTGCTCAGATGGTTTAACAACAACAAGGAAAAATTTGTTGTTCCAGTGGAAAGAGATGTGGCCGCAATCACCTTTCTGGCCCGGGATTTCAGGAGCCGTGTCACGATCAATGAAGAAGAGCTGAAGGCGTTTTACGAGAAGGATCCATCCAAGTACCAGGTCCCTGAGAAATTCCGGGCGCGCTTTGTCTCGGTGCCGGTCGAGATCCCGGATGCCTCGGTAGAGGCTGTGATGGCGAAGAATCCCGAGGGGTATCTTTCCAAGACGGATGCAGTCGGGGTTCGCCATCTGCTTTTGAGGACGCAGCCGGAGGCTTCAGACACCGAAAAAGAAGAAGTCCGGAAGAAGATTGAAGCGATCCGCGCACGCATCAAAACACTCGATGATTTCATCCGTGAAACACGTGAGAACTCGGATGACACCAGCAACAAGCTGGAAGGCGGCGACCTTGGATTTTTCGACAAAGGAAAGATGGTGCCTGAGTTTGAAGCGGCGGCATTTGAGATTCCCGATGGGACAGTTTCGCAGCCGGTGCAGACCAGCTTCGGGTATCACCTTCTCTGGAAATATTCGACCCGCAAAGCGGGTGAAAAGGTCTCCGTGAAAGAGGCGCGGCCCAAAGCTGCCGCGGAGATCGACCAGCAGGCCATTCGTGACATGGCGAAGAAGAAGCTCAGCGATATCACTGCTGCATTGGCCGGCCGTTCGCTGGCGGCGGCAACCTCGGTCACCAGCCTGCCGGTGATCGAGACTGATTGGTTTGCCCGGGGCGATATCCCCCATGAAGAAGCTTCCCGTGACCGTTATCCCTTTTTTCAGGCGGTGTCCCAGCTGGCTCCCGGAAAGGTTTCGGATATTGTCGAAGGATTTTATCGATACTACCTGGTGGAGCTGATCGACAAACAGCCTGCGCGGATCAAGACCCTTGAGGAGGCGCGCAGCGAGGTCGAGCGGAATTTCCGGAATCAGAAGGCAGCCGAGCTGGCGCGCACCCAGGCGATGGAAGCTGCCAACCGTGTCCGTTCCGGCAGCCTCGAGTTCTCCGCTGTTCCACAGGCTTATGGAATTCCCAATCCAACCACTTACACCGGGTTGAGAAATCCGCAATCCGGCCAGCAGCGGGAGGAGAATGCACGAGTGGACCGTGAGATTCTCTCGCAGGCATTCACCTTGACCCAGGACAAGATAGCCGGTCCGGTCGACACCCTCCAGGGGCCGACCCTGCTCAAACTGGCCAAAGAAACACCGGAGCATCTTCCCGAGATTTCTGAAGTCGAGAAGCAGGCCAACGATGAATACCGAAAGGTGGTGGCGACCGAGCTGGCCCGGGATCGAATCTGGAATGTATGGATCGATATGGAGAAGCACAGTGACAGCCTGCGTGCAGCGGCGCAGACACTCGGAGCAGAGGTCAAGACCTCCGAGTTTTTCGAGCCTGGCAGCCCGATTCCCGGATTTTCAAATAATTCTGTCGTGAATTACGCTGCGGCGGGCTTGCGTGTGGCCGGGGCGACCACCTCGGTGCTCGAGGATCCCCCGATGAACCAGCAAAACCCTCAGCCGATACATGCTTATTATCTGATCCAGTGTGCGACTATCGAAGAAAGCCGTCTTCCGCGCTTCGATGAGGTCAAAGGCGATGTTCGCAAGGATTTGCAGCTTGAACGTGCCGCGCCGATTGCCATGGCATCCGCTGAAAATGCCCTGAATGATATCAGTTCGATACTCAAGGCGGCAACTGCCCCATTTTCGGCTTCACGGAGCATCGATCTCGGATCCTTTGCGCGTGAACGGCACCTCAAGCTGGTCGGCCCGGTTACAGTGCGGCTCGATACGATTGTCCAGGGCCTTCCCGGAGAAAACAGTGGCGGATCGGTGACTGCCACAGCCTATAATCTCCCGTTGGGTGGACTCAGCAAGGTGGTTCCTGTGCTGGAGACCGCCCGGGAGGGCGATGCCCTGGCCGACCGTATCCATGGCTATGTGGTGCTGCAGGTTGTCGATATCAAACCGGCAGGAGGAGGGGCTGCCACACGGGGCCAGGCATTCCGTGCAATCGCACAAACCCTGCAGGCCAACATCCAGAACGATTGGAGCCTGAGAGGCAGAAAAATGGCGAACATCGATGCCAACCCGGAATTTGTGCCGAAAGATGTCATCGAGGAATTGACAAAAGAAAAGAACAAAACCTAACCTTTATTAAAGGTTTTTTGTTGTGCTGATTGATATTTTCCGATATTTTTATCGGGGTGGTATTGGATCAGACACTGAGTCTCGAAAGGAGGATGGCCAGGTTGCTGAAGGTATCCAAGGTCTTCCTCCTTTCTGTTTATGTGGGAATCGGTTTTTTAAGTTTTCTGATGCTCTCCAGCGGGAGCTGGGCGGAAATCGATTACTGGGAGCCGAATAACTCCCGCGAAACCGCCTTTATTCTCAAACTCATTGAAGGCGTGCCGGATCTGGACCCCTCCCTGCAGTCACTTCTCCGATCGAAATCCGATCAGGACTGGTATTCCCTGCTCCTTTCATCGAACCAGTACTGGCTGTCAGCCTGGACACGGCCACTGCCCAAAATCGCGCCAGGCCCTGACACTTACCTGGAAATCCATGAGGGTGTGGCAAACCCAGTTATAGCCTCGAATGACAATATCGGGGTGGATGTCCTGCAATCGGGGATTGCCGGGCATATTCTGGCAAGCCCGAATCCGCTTATTAGAATTTCTGCACCACCTGTCTATGTCAAAATCGACTCGCCCGAAGAGTCGACCTACCAGCTGATAACATTGATTTCGCCGCTTGGTGGAGCAGTGGATGAACTGGAACCCAATGATGGGCATCCTTTCCACAAGTTTTTACTTTAGGACAGAGCATTCGGGGGTCGATTTCAAATATCGAGGATGAGGACTGGTACCAGGTGAACCTGGGATCGACTCGTGGTTTCGATCTGAATATCGCCTTGAAAAATAAAACCGCATCGGCGGGCTTTCTGGTGGAGGTTTATAATCCATTCAATCTGACTCCCTTGCCGGGCATCGCATTAAGTGGAGGATGGGGTGGAAATGAATTTCTGAGCATCTCCAATGGGACTCTGCCCTCACCTACAGTCGCTTTACGGGTGACCTCAAAAGGAGGAACCGGCGAATATCATCTCTTTTTCGGAATGGGAGGATTCCTCGAAGAGCCTCCCTTCGATCCAAATCTGTCCTGCCTGTTTCCCGAAAGAGACACAAAGGATGCTCAGATCGACGGTGAGCAGCGTGTCACACCGGGTGTGATCCAGGAAATCGGCAGCGTGGAATACCCGCAAACAATCCAGGACCTGAATGTCTATATCGATCTTTACCATGACAGTATTTCCGACCTGACCATTTCCCTGCTCCATGAAAACACCGGAACCGAGGTGGTCCTGTTCGATCATGGGTGTAATCAGGGGGTGACCGATCTGGTCACTTTTTACGACGATGAAGGCGGACCTTTGCCCTGCCCGCCTTTAACAGGCAGCCGGACAATCCCCATTTCATGGGAAGGGGGTGGGTTGAGCCGGTTTGATGGTGAGTCCACATCCGGGCTTTGGATTCTGACAGTGACCGACGATATTCCCGGTGCTACCGGAACCCTCGTCCAGTGGTGTCTCCAGCTGGAACCCGGACAGTCGCCCCCATCACCTACGCCGACCTCCACTGCAACCGCCACAGAAACCGAAACACCTGCAGACACGCCCACACAGACATTTCCCCCAACCCGAGACTCCTTCGCCCACTCCCAGTGAGACCGCCAGTCCTTCCTGGACATTGACTCAGACCCCGACCTATACACCAACCTTCACACCCTCATGGACAGAGACCTCCAGCCCGACCGGTGCCCCGACACCTACGAACACCCGTGGAATCCCGATTGTGACGATTCCCGATGTGGTTGCGGTGTTTCCGGGGAAAGAGATTTTTTCCACCATCGCGGTGGGTGAGCTGGATGGGGATGAAGATCCCGAGCTGGTTTTTGGCACCGATCGGACTGGATCGAATGACCAGGGGAATGGAGTTCATGCGATCAACCTGGATGGAAGCCCGGTGCCGGGAAGCTGGCCGGTGATCCTGAATACCGATGTGCGTTCGAGTGCGGCGCTTGCGGATCTGGATCGGGATGGGCTGGATGAGGTTGTTATCGGAACCTATGGGCCGCCGAAGACCCTGAGGATTCTGGACCAGGATGGCACCGAAATTGGATCGATTGAAACCAACTATTCCATTATCTCGTCCCCTCTGATTGCGGATCTGGATGGGGATCGCGAACTCGAAATCATCGTTGGCACCTCGGATGGAACGGTTGAAGTTTTCAGGAAAGATGGAGTTCCATATTCCGGGGCCTGGCCGGTGACCCTGCCGCCGCGGCAACCTTCGCTGCAGGGATATAACGATGTCGATTCCTCTCCGGCAGCTGGTGATCTGGATGGAGATGGAGATCTGGAAATCATCGCTTCGAGTGATGATGGCATCCTGTATGTCTATAATCTCGAGGGGCAGCCCCTGCCTGGATTTCCATTCATCGCCCCACTCGCCACATTCCCGGTAAACCCGCTGGAGCGTAATGGCAGCATGAATTTTTCATCGCCTCTGGTTGTGGATGCCGATGGAGATGGGAGCCTCGATATCATTGTGGCCTTTTCCAATGGGCGTGTTTATGGGCTGGCATCGGATGGGAGCCTTCTCGAAGGATTTCCAGTCACTCTCCCGCCTGGGCGCGCCCCCGGCGAGCGGGTAGGCCCAGGTGATGACATCCTGTCCACACCAGCGGTTGGGGATATCGATGGAGATGGATTGCTCGAGCTGGCAGTTGGTTTTTACAACGGCCAGACCCGGGAGTCTCGAATGTATGTCTATGACCTGGCTGGCCCGGCAGCAGCGGAAGGGCTGGTCTGGCCGTCATTCCGGGGAACTCCGCTACGAAACCGGATTCCTCGCACCTCCACCGGATGGCGATCCCAACCGGGATGGGCAGGTGAACCGCCAGGATGTTCTCCAGGCACTGGACACCTGGTATCGATCCAGCACCATGCCTCGATATTCCCCATTCCTCGACATGAACCGCGATGGAAAGATCGACAGCCGGGATGTTCCCTCTCTGCTTGATATCCTCTCCCCCTGAGGGGTAAGCTTGCGCCGGGCAAACAATCAACACCAGGGGCATTTCTATGCAGAGCAATCGTTGTGAATTCAAAGAAGTCGTCCTGTCTTTAGCGGACTTTCTTCCGGATGATTACCTCGAGGCGGTTTGCGAGGCCCATGCTTTCCTTTCCGGAGAGGATGTCCGGGGGCTGAAATCGATGGCAACCCATCCGGTGAGTTTTTTCCCGGTCGGTTTCCAGTCCAGGCTGCTGTCTCTGCTTCCCAAAGTTGGCCAGAAAGTCTGCCGCCACCCGGTTGCAGCCTCCTCGAGGGGAGCCACCTCCCGCCAGTTCGAACTGGCCACCAGGACAGCCATGGCGCCACTGAGTGGCCTCGGCTATTACCGTATCGGCGAAGATGGGCGCCTCTACCTGATCACGAAAAGTGAGCACTACCACACCCCGCTCGGGCATGGTTTTCCAGGGTATGGGCTGGTGGAAAGGGCGCGGCGCCTCGGGATTCCAAATGCAACCCACAACAACACACGTGGAGCGATCACCCGGCTCCTCGAGCAGGAGCTGGTGGCCGAAGCCAATGGAATCCAGGCTGGTGACCCGGCCGCCATGGAGGAGCTGCTGGCTGAGGCAGACTGCGGCCACCTCAATCGTGTGTTGAATCTCGAGACTGGCAGCCTCGCGGTCGAAGCAGCCCTCAAAATGATGCTGGCGCGATTTTACCGCCCGCAGGGTGACAGCCCCACTCCGAAATATGAAGGCAGAACCCCCGTGTTTATTGTGGTGGGAAATGATGAGGGCGGGCTTCAGGCCAATTATCATGGAACCACAATCCTCACCCAGACCATGCGCGGCATGTGGCCGGAATGGACAGAATCCGCCAGCGAAAAAGGCCTGTATCAGGTTCGGGCGGTGCGGCCCAACCGGATCGAAGATTTTCGCACAGCCCTGGCTGAATGCGATAAACAACCGTATAAGGTGGCCGGATTTTTCCATGAGATCGTCATGATGAATTATGGCGCGAGGCTGCTCGAGAGGGAGTATCTCGAGCAGGTTTACGCGCTCTGCCAGGAGGCGGATGTCCCGATTGTGGTTGATGAAATTCAGTCCTGCCTGTGGGCCAGGGATTTTTATCTGTTCCGTGATCTGGGCCTGAAACCCACTTTTGTGGCGGTTGGGAAGGGATTGACCGGGGGTGAGTATGCCGCATCGAGAATCCTGTTCTGTGCAGCGATGGACAGCCTTCCCCAGTTTGGAGCGCTGGTCACCAATGGCCAGGAAGAGCTGGCATCCTTGACCTACCTGATTTCGATGCGCTGGGCTAAGGCCAATGCCGCGGTCACATCCCGGATCGGAGAGTTTTATGAGTCACGCCTGCGCGAAATCGCTGATCAGCACCGTCAATGCATCGTGGGTATTGAAGGGTTCCGGCATCTCTGTTCGATCAAGTTCCATGATATGGGCACTGCGAAAGCCTTCGCGGCCTCGCTCAACCAGAAGGGGATGGACATCAGTGTTCAGACCTACAAAGCAGATTGTCCTCCCTCTGTCCTGACCAAACTGCCATTGATTATGGGCCAGGGAGAAGTCGAGTGGTTCCTGGACAGGATTCAGGAAACACTCAAATCCGATCTTCCGGGATGATTCGCCTTCGGTGAGATAGACTTATATCGAGAATGTATCGCTTTGGGGCGTTGTGTTTTTTCTTCCTGGCAGGGGTCCGGGTTTACGGGAATATATTCATTAATGAAATTCACTACGACCCCCCGGATCTGGGATTCGAAGCTGGATCACTGCGGGAATTTGTTGAACTGGTCAATGGAGGGGATTCGCCGGTTTTTCTGGCTGGTTACAGATTTACCCGAGGCATCGATTTTGTCTTCCCGGAGGGGATTGTGCTCGAACCGGGGGAATATCTGGTTGTTGCAAGAACCCCGAGCCACCCGGTCTGGGATCTTTATTCTACCCAGGTGGTCGGACCTTTCGAAGGAAAGCTTTCCAATGAGGGTGAAAGGATCCGCCTCGAGGATCCCTCCGGAGCAGTGGTTGAGGATTTCACCTATGACGACACATTTCCCTGGCCGGCTGGAGCCGATGGATATGGGCCTTCACTCGAGAGATTGCGCCACGATCTGCCAGCAGGTGATTACCATAACTGGCGTGCATCACTGACTGACAATGGAACCCCCGGAGGCTGAACTCAGTCAATGGAACGCCCCCACAACCCCTGATAATACGATCCCGGACCATCCCGGAACATCCAACCTCATCCGACCCAGTCATCGTGCGGGTCGTTTTTGACAGTCCGGCGGAGATCCAGTCAGCCACTCTTCAGTATCAGCCATTTAAGATGAAATCATCGAACTATGGTTCCAGGATGATCTCCCAGGCGAAGCTTCTCAAGGTGGCAGAAAGCCCGATCGAGGCCACCTATGAAACGATTCTGCCTGTCTTCTCCTCACAGACTCTGGTCCGATATAACTGCATCCTCAAGTTGCTGAATGGAGGTGTTCTCTTTCTTCCGCATCGTGCGGAACCAAGGCCCTTTGATTCTTTCTTTGTCTATAACCACGAGATCGTTTCCCTTCTTCCGGTCCTGTGGCGGTTCGATCCCCTCTTTTCAACACTGACAGGAGCTTCCCAGAAATTCTCTGGAGTAGTGATCCAGCCTTCCAGCGTGGAGCAGGCAGTGGCTTATGATGGGGCGGAGATTCTGAATTCGCGCAATGGGAACAAGGTCAAGTTTCTCAAGGAGAAAGCCTATCTGAATAACCGGACACTGAACCTGATTCCTGAAATGCCCCAGGAAGGATTGACCGCAGGCAAAAGTGCTCCATTCCGGGAGGATCTCGCCTTCTGGTATTTCAATCACATGGGAGTTTCGGCTCCACAGACACACTGGCTGCGTGTCATATACCCGGGAAATCCCGGAACACAGACCCAGCAGCTGGGAATCGAGCAGATCAATGAGGATTTCCTCGATCGAATCGGCTTGAGCCAGGAGGCTTACCTGTTCAAGCGCAATTATGTCAGTCCCTACTGGGAACCTCATCTGAATGAGGAGCTGGGGAACTCCATCCTTTTTGATCTTGAGAGTGCCCTTCGGCCAAACCTCCCGCTTCAACGCCGCCAGATTATCGAACAGAGCATCGACCAGGACATCTTTCTGGCCTACTCGATCGTCTCCATGCTGCTGACCAACTGGGATGGGTACCACAACAATCACTGGATGTACAAAAACCTGGCCCCTGGCACACTCTGGCAGATATTCCCCTGGGATCAGGACAAAGCCTGGGGTTATACCGACACAACGCCATTCTACACGGAGTTTCCCCTGACCTATCCGATCACCGGCACCTCTCCCGGAGTGACACGGTCTCCCGGGCCGATCCTTTCACCACTGCATCAGGATGCGACATTCTATGGACAATTCCTGTTTGGGTTGCGCCGGGAACTGGACCAGAGTTTCACAGATAACTTTCTGTATCCCGAGATCGAGCAACGGAGAAGCCTCCTGTTATCCGATCTGACATTGCTGGAAGGCTCGATTGGCAAAACTCGCACAGACCGCCGGGACCAGATCAATAACTCCTATAACACAATTCGAAACTACATCCTGGCCCGGAGGGATTACCTGCTCGGCCAGCTGCAATCCTATGATCCCTCTCAAAAACCGCCTTTCCTCCGAAAAGCGGCCTTCGCCAGGAGGAACCAGGTGCTGGTCCTTTTCGAACGGCCCCTCCTGCCGGATGGCGCACTGGATGTTCAGCATTATTGGATGACTCCTGGAAACCTGCATCCGTCACAAGTGACACTGTATCTTCCGGACCAGGTGCTGCTCGAATTTGAAAACCCATTCCTCCAACACACTGCTTATATCCTCCGTGTCGAAGGTGTGCGGGATGCGGAGACATCGGCTCCGCTCACACCGGCCCAGGCGCGGCGGATTGAATATTCGCAGCCGAGGGTATCCATCACGGAAATCCAGTATGACAACCGTGGAGATGATCTGGAGTGGATCGAACTGCATAACACACTGGATGAGGTGGTGGATATTTCAGGCTGGATGTTTACAGATGATGAGTCCTATCCTCCTCGAGGGGAGGGCTATGGGGTCTTTCGGGAGGGATCGGTTCTCGATGGCGGGGAGTATGTGGTTGTCAACTTGTGGAATAAGCCGGATTTCTGGCGCTGGAAGATGCCGCCTTCGGTTCGCATCCTGCATCCCCTGGTCAAAGAGGAAGGAGCCTTGTCCAATGGCGGGGACAACCTGCTCCTGTTTGATGCGGAAGTGGGTGGGCAGCTTGTGGATGGAGCCTTCTTCGCCAATTATCCTGACCTCTGCACAGAGGGTGAGTCGCTCGAAAAAGTCGATGAGCTGTTTCCCTGGGGGGATGAAGATACGGTTGATCTGAATTTCAGGAAAGCGGCAGTGCCGCTCGGTTTCTCCACAGAACCGAATGAAAATGGAAATCCTTTAAGCACCCGGGGTTCACCCGGGCGTCGCAATGGAACCGAAATTACCACCCATATCGATGATTGGATTTTTTACTGAGGGGCGAACAACCGGCCCTTTTCAACAACAGGGATCCTCAGAGGTTTTTTTTCCATTCCAGTGAATGCCGCCTTCACGGAGGATTTGAACCTCCCCACGGGAAAGGTCGATGACAGTGCTTGGGAGCGGTTCTTTTTGCGGGATCGGCTCACTCCAGGCCCAATCGACTGCGCCGCGCAATTTCTGAGAGACCATTTCAAGGGTAAGTGCTTCCGATTTCCCTGAGAGATTGGCTGAAGTCGAAGCAAGGGGGACACCCAGCTGCTCGATTAAGAATCGAAGCCGGGCATGGTTCGGCATCCGCATCGCAATGGTGCCTTCACGGATGCAGTGGTATGAAAGTGTCCGGGCTGCCTGTGATGCGGGAACCACGACTGTCAGCGCACCCGGCCAGAGCTCCTCGAGGCGCTGGCGGTTTTCTGTGGCAATCTTTCCACAGTAACGGTCAAACATTTCCCAGCCCCCGATCAGGAGAGGAAGGGTTTTATCCACTGGCCGCTCCTTGATCCGATAGATGGCCATGGTGGAGTCATTCGAGTTGGCACGGCAGCCGATGCCATACACAGTGTCGGTCGGGAACAGGCCCACACCGCCAAGGCGGACTTGATTCACCAGTTCGGCCAGCTCCTTCCATTTGAGCGGTGAGTAATACAGGTGTGCTGTCATCGATGATTTTCTCCTTGCCCCACAGGCAATGCATCTTCTAACGGCTGAATTACCGGAGAAGTATCGGACTGCTGAGGATTTTTGGAATCAGCGAAGGCAGAAAATTCAGGCTGCTGGAGGAGGAAGTCTGCGATGGCCTCAGCAGCGACTCGATTTCCCTCCAGATTCAGGTGGGTGTCATTGAGGTAATAGAGTTCCCCCTGAAGGCCGGTGGCTTTCAGAACCGGAAGCAGATCAAGGCAGGGAATCGATGCCTTCCGGCACTCTTCCAGGAGGAATTTCTGTGGCTGGTCAAGGAGGATCCGATCTTCCGGAATACCGGCCTTCTGTATGACATGGGTCCGCAGAGCATCATCCACCTGGGATTGGTCGGGAAAGAGAACCAGGGCATAAGCAGCCCCCATCGACCGGCAATTGTCGGATATCTGATGGAGAATATCCCAGGTGGATGCCCAGTTCATGCGTTCTGGAGCACCTTTCAGACAGGCCTGGAAATAATTGATGGCGACACGCAAATGCTCCTCCTGGCTGAATGTTCCCACCGGGTGTCCACTTGTCTGCTGAGCCTTTTTCCTGCTGTTGTCACGGAACAGAGCCAGAGATGCCTTGGCATATTGAAACAGCAGGAAGCGTCTGGGGAGCAGCAGTTCCTGAAGAGGGAAATTCAGGAGAGGGAATCCCATCAGGTCCACCAGCTCTCCGCGCCTTGCAAAAAAATCATTGCCTACAAAAAAGCCATGGAGCACCAGGTCGGGATGGAAAGAAGGGCCGAAGGTTTCAAGGATGCGGAGCTGGTCCAGCGGCTGATATCCGGTCACCGAAAAATTGACCACTTCAAAAGGGTGGTTCGGCTGGTTCAGGAGTTGTGCCAGCTGGCAGTGGTAATTGTTTTTTTCAGCGGCGACCCCATAGGAATCTGAAAGGCCGATAGTGCGAAACATGCCATCGGGTTTCTCCCGGGGGATGGGCTGCGGCCAGCTGGAGGACACCCACTTTGCAAAGCCACCACTATCGACTGGCACTTTGGGCGAAAGAAGGGCATAACGGAAGACACCCTCGATGATCCATGCCATGAACAGCAGGGTTGTCAACAGCACTGCGAGGTTGATGATCAGAGATCGTGAGCGTTTCCAGAGGAGGCAGATTCCCGACATCCCGGCCAGAGCCGCACCTGCCAGCCAGACCCCGATGCGGGTGAACGAGCAGAATCCATCCAGGAAAAACAGTACCGCAAGAATTCCCGGAACGAGGAAAATCAGTGCGGCGCGAGGAGGGGGTGAAAATGTCTCCCGGGATTCCATGGAAATCCTGGGTGGCGGTCAGGAGTGCCTGACCACCACCCCCCGTTCTCTCAGATACTCATGGGCCTGCCCTACAGTGAACTCTCCAAAGTGGAAAATGGAGGCTACCAGGCTGCATCGGCCTTTCCTGCTGTGACTGCCTCGTAAAGGTGGTGCAGGTTGCCTGCTCCGCCGGAGGCTATCACCGGGATTTGAACCGCCTCGGCGATAGCGCGGGTGAGCGGCAGGTCATACCCATCCCGTGTTCCATCGCAATCCATGCTGGTGAGGAGGATCTCCCCGGCACCGCGTTCCTGGGCTTCCTGCGCCCACTGGATGGCATCTCTTCCTGTTGGCCGCCGGCCGCCATGCGTGTAGACCTCCCAAGGTGATTCACCTTTGATATTCCGGGTGCTGCGTGCATCGATCGCCACCACAATGCACTGGCAGCCGAAATAACGTGAACCTTCATCGATCAGGCCGGGGTTCAGGACAGCTGCGGTGTTGATGGATACTTTGTCGGCTCCAGCCTCGAGCATTCGCTGCATATCGGCAACAGCACGGATGCCTCCACCCACAGTCAGCGGCATGAAGACCTGTTCCGCGGTCCGGCGAACTACATCCACCATGGTTTCACGATGGTCGCTGGAGGCGGTGATATCCAGAAATGTGAGTTCATCCGCGCCTTGTTCATCGTAACGCCGTGCGACCTCAACCGGATCGCCGGCATCACGGATATCGACAAAGTTCACCCCTTTGACAACCCGTCCGCCATCGACATCCAGACAGGGGATGATCCGTTTCGCCAGCATCCGGTTTCAGCAGCCCCGATCAGACCAGCCCCTGCTCGCGCAGGAACTCGAGGCTCTTGCGGGCGCTTTCGATGGGCGGCCCCGGGCAGACATCCTGTTCCACCAGGTACCAGTCAATCCCGGCTTGCGAAGCCGCCTGGAAGATGCCCTCCCAGTGCAGGATTCCCGCGCCGATTTCAGCAAAGGAACGATTGGCGTCGTTCAGCATATCCTTGATGTGCAGCAGCTCGATTCGTCCGGAATAGTTGAGAATATACTGGACCGGGTCGCATCCACCATGCTGAACCCAGTAAGTGTCCAGCTCGGATTTGAGGTGATCGGGAGAGGCTGTCTCGAAGAGGATATCGAGGTAATACTTTCCATCCTCCTTGCCGTTGAACTCAAACGAGTGATTGTGGTAGGACAGTGAGAAGCCCTTTTCTTTAAGGCGGGCGCCGACCTCATCGAGGATCCTGGCAGCTTCACGGTAGCCATCGGCCCCTTTTTTCTGAAACTCTTCCGGCAGCCACGGGCAGACAATGCGCCTGTTGCCAGCCTCGAGGTTGTAATCGATGACCTGATTCAGACGGTTCTGAAGGTCATCGATCGGGGAATGGTTTCCGGCAACCTTGAGATTGTTATCCGCAAGCATCTTTTTCACTTCTGAAGCAGGCAGGCCGGGATTGCCCGCCAGCTCAACCCCTTCGTACCCCATCCGGCTGACTGCTTCGATGGTTCCCTTGAAGTCTCGAGCGCAATCATCTCGCAGGGTGTAGAGTTGGATTCCGACGCCGATTTTCTTCATTTTGTAGCCTCCTGGGGATAATATTCTGGATTCTCAGTGGAGCGCCTGAGAAGTCAAGCACATACCCTTATTCCGCCTTGGGAATCAACAGCAGGGCCTTTTGAAGCCTTTCAGCCAGGATGCCATGCCCCTGGCTTTTTTCGAGGATCAGCAGTGTGGTGTTGATCGGCGGAGACACAGTTCTTCCCGTGACCGCCACCCGGACAGGCTGCGCCACCTTGCCCAGCCCGATATCGAGTGATTTGGCCAGGTTGTCGAGGAATTCATGAATCCGGTTTTCATCGGGCAGCGGGTTGTGCTTTTGAACCCACCCGAGAATTTCGGTGAGCGGAATCCTGGCTTCGGCATTCAATACTTTGGCGACCGCCTTGGCATCGTACTGGATATCGCGGATCAGGAAGGGAAGGGCATGATCCGTGAGCTGAACCAGGGTGCTGCTGCGGCCCTGGCAGGCTCCCACCAGCAGCTCCACCCAGTCCCGATGCGAGGGATTCCTCAGAGCTGCGAGATCCGGAACCCGGACCGGCTGGCTGGTTCCCGGGGCGGCTTCCAGGTAAACCTGGTCTTCATCGAGATGGTCCAGGTGGTCGAGCCAGGCCTCGGTCAGCTCGGAGATGCCCAGCAGGCGGATGTGTTCGCCATTCAACCAGAGCAGCTTATCCGGATTGAAAACAGCAGGGGATTTTCCGATGGAATCGATGGTGAATTTTTCGATCATCTCATCCATCTGAAACACTTCCTGGTCTCCATAAGCCCAGCCCAGACGGACCAGGTAATTGCACATCGCTTGTGGGAGGTACCCCATGGCACGATAGGCCAGAAGTGAGGTGGCTCCATGGCGCTTTGACAGTTTCTGTTTGTCCGCTCCCAGGATCATCGGCAGGTGGGCGAAACCGGGAACATCCCAGCCAAAAGCCTGGTACAGCAGGATCTGACGGTGAGTGCTGGGGAAAAGATCATTCCCCCGGATGACCAAAGTGACTCCCTGTGCATGGTCATCGGCGACAACCGCGAACTGGTAGGTTGGGGTTCCATCGCTCTTGGCAATGACATAATCATCGCAATCGGCATTGTTAAAAGTGAATTCACCATAGATTGAATCCTGCAGCGCCACGGTTCCCTCGTGTGGGGTTTTGAGGCGGATCACTGAGCCGGCAGGGGAGACATCGGTTCTCTCGCGGCAGTGGCCATCATACTGAGGTGTCAATCCCCGGGCTGACTGGCTGGCGCGCAATTCCTCGAGACGCTCCTTGCTGCAGTCGCAGCGATAGGCTTTACCCTCACTCAGGAGCTGGTTGAAGAGTGACTGGTAATACTCCTGGCGCTGGCTTTGAAAAATGGGAGGTTCATCGGAATGGATGCCGACCCAGGCAAATCCTTCCTGAATTGAACGGGTATATTCCTCGCGGCTGCGCTCCTTATCCGTGTCTTCGATGCGAAGCAGGAAACGGCCCTGGTTGTGGCGGGCATGCAGAAAATTGAACAGTGCGGTTCGTGTGACACCGATGTGCAGATAACCGGTTGGAGAAGGGGCGCAACGAACTCGGACAGGCATAAAAAACTACTCCTTGAATTTGGGCACTCCGGAACACACTAAACGAATCCAGGAAATAAGCGTAGGTGACATGAAAAAGGGGGCATCGTTTCCGATGCCCCCTGACAGGACGAATGAATCAGATTCAGCCAGCTGGCTTATCGATACAGTGACCAGTCGATGATAGCAGAGGGTGCGATCGGTCCCTGGGAACCGAGAGCACTGCCATTCGTGCCAGCAGTCGCAAGAGCCTGATTGCTGTAAAGGAAACCATCCTTGTCGCAGCCTGGGGCGGTATAGCCCGGATCGACATTCGGATTGCTGTGAGCATTCACAACGAAGCTGCCGGTGTTGGAAATCTGGGTGCCGGCGAAGATATCGTTATTGTTGATATTGGCAACGAGCGCCACTACGCCTGAGTTGTCAGCGGTCAAGCTCACACCGGTGGCTGCCTGGAAAATGCTGTCGGTGATGGTGAGGGTTCCAGGGGCTTCGTAAGGTTCCGGTGCATTCTCCGCCAGAACTCCGATTGAGCTGGGAGCATACACATCGCAGTTATCGAGTGTGCAGGCGGTCAGAGCAGGTGGATTCAGCCCGGGAATCTCATTGTAATAGGTCTGTTCGATATCGCCAGGTGAGTACTGGATGGCACGGTAGTTCGGGTCGGTGCTGGTCACATCGAAAATGCAGGCATTGAATGTTCCGGTGCCCTCATTCACTTTGACCAGGCGTCCGGCATCGCCGCCGCCACAGAACAGGCAATTGTTAAAGACACCAACGATGGGGCTGTTTCCTTCTTCCGGAGCGGCATTGAACTCGACATGGTCATCCCGCAGTGCGCGCTGCCATGTGCAATCGTTGAAGGTCTGGTTTCCTCCGCTGATTCTGAAGTTCCCGCGGTGATCATGGAAAAAGCAGCTGGTGAAGGTGTAGGTTCCGCCATCACACTCGGCAAGGTCATGGCCGCCACTGGACAAATTGCCGCCATCGAAATTGACATTGGTGAAAGTTCCCGATGGGGGAACCGGTGGAATATAAAGGGACTCGCCCGACAGCAGCAATCCGATGTAAGTCACGAAGTCGGTTGTGTCAAACATCGCATCACCGTAACGCAAGGTGCTGTTGATAACCTGAAGATTTGTGCTGGCGAGCGGCTGGGTGTAACCGGCAGGGGTAAAGACCGCTGGTGCTCCCAATTGTTGAACTGCCTGGTCGAAGACCGGAAGGTTTCCGGTGAAAACATAGATGCAGCGACCCGCGCCTGAATCTGGAGCACATTCCACGACACAGTTTTCGATGCGCACATCATTGGCCTCGATCAGAATTGCCGATGCTTCACCGAACTGCCCATCGCCATCGATACTGTTGTTCCTGATCGTCAGGTTCCGGAGAGTGGTTCCATTTCCCTCAATCAGGATGCCATGGCAATCCGGGCCATCCGCCGGGTATCCGGCAACAGCCTCGATGAACAGGGAGAGGTATCCGAGCATGCCACGTGCGGGAGAAGGAACTGCGGTATTGGCCGCTTCGATAACCGGGGTCTGGCCTGGTGCGGCTTCGATGGTGAGGTTGGTTTTTGGAGAGCTTCCACCAATAATGATCAGGTCTTCGACATAGGTACCGGTTTGCAGCTGGATCACATCGCCACTATTGGCCGAGTTGATG
>LMZT01000019.1 GCA_001567115.1 Candidatus Hinthialibacteria bacterium OLB16
CGCCGGTCCCGAGGCCAAGCTCGGATTGCCTGCGGAGTCTCACCCGGGACTGGCCGGATTGGGATGAACGATTCCTGGCAAACCTGCGCGATGGGAATATGCTGCAGTCAGTCGATTACATCGCGCTGCACAGCTATCTCGGCTGGGGGAAATCCGATGTGAACTTTTCCGATGAGGACTTCCTCAACCTGATTGCCTCGATCGACATCACCGGGCAATGCCTGCGGCGCGCTATCGGGCTGGTTCAAGCTGCCGGCACACCGGAGAAGAAGATCGGGGTCTTCCTGGATGAGTGGGGAACATGGTGGAAAGAAGCCACAGTTCCCTCAGGCCTCTATCAGCAGAACACCCTGCAGGATGCACTGTTCGCAGCGGTCAATTTTCACCTCTTTCATGAGCTTGGGGAGTGGCTGTTCATGACCAACATGGCTCAGACCATCAATGTCCTGCAGGCATTGATCCTCACACGCGGCCCGGAACTGCTGCTGACTCCGACATGGCATGTTTATGAAATGTATAAGCCCCACCGCGAGGGTTTTCTCATCAAACTCGCCCAGACCTCTCCGAACCTCCGTTTCTTCGAGACAAAGGAAATACCCGCACTTTCCTCCTCGGCGACAGTCTCATCCGATGGCCGGCGAATGTTTCTCTCAGTCGTCAATATCGATCCTAAGCAGCCCTGTTCACTCGCTGTCTCGTTTGATGACCTCCATGAATGGCGGGTTACTCGATGCCGGTCGCTGGGCGGAGGCAGCCTGAAAGACCACAACACCTTCGAAAGCCCCGGCACACTTGAGCCGAAAGATCTCCCGCTTCCAGAAAAAGCGGCTTCTCCGCAATTTCAGCTCAGCCCGGCTTCCATGACTACTATTTTATTCGAAAGGGATTAAAATAAATCCTCGTAACGATCCTCAGGAAAAAGCGGCACAAAATCAGCTGCACTGTTTTTTGAGGAAGGGATGAACAGTGATTGGGGAAAATGGTTATTTCTTAAGTTCCTTGAATTTATAAATTTAGGATTTATTGCTTAAGACTTAACTGAAGTTTGGCGGGAGAAAATCCGATACTGGAGGGTGCCATGAAGCCAAAGCCTCTCAGCTTTGGGGTACTCTGCCTGGTAATGGCGATTGTCCCAGCCCAAGCGGAGTTCCTCACCAATTTTTTGAGTCTGCTGAAAGGTCCCTCAGCCACTGAGGGGATCGCCATTCCGCGTCCGATCTCCGGTTCTGGGGCTGAGAGAGTGGAATCCCCTGCCCCGCCGGAATCCCTCACAGAGGTGGAGCTCCCCGCTGCCGGGGAGAATGAACCGGTGGCTGGCAAAGCGCTTTCTTCAAAGAGTGAGACCCTGCAGAGCGAGCACAGCATCCCCGGCTGGGATGGCAGGCGTCTGAACATCCTCGGAATCGACCGCACCGATTTTCCCGATATTCTGGTCCTGATGCAGGTGAAAGACCATCAGGGGCTGCCAGCCCTGCAGGTCGATCTGGATGGTTTTCAGCTGACCGAAGATGAAGCCCCTCAGCCAGTCTTCGATGTGGGGCCTTGCACCCCGGCACGCTACCCCGGTGAGCCTCTCAGCCTGGTCCTTCTGGTGGATACCAGCGGGAGCATGCAGAAGTTTATTGACCGGGTTCAGGCCTCGATTTATCGGTTCACCCAGAAGCTGCGTGATGATGACCAGCTGGCATTGGTCGGCTTCTGCAACCAGCCGGTTTTGATCACTCCGCTGACCAGCAACAAGAAGAAGATGCTGAAAGGCATTTACCGCCTCAATCCCCGTGGTTTCACCGCTCTGTATGATTCGCTTTACATGGGGGTGGAAAACCTCTCTTCCTGTGGTGGAAGGAAGGCCATCATCCTGCTCACCGATGGGAAGGATGATGATGGCACTGGCGCGCAGTTATCACGAACTCCCTTGAACAATGCGATTATGGCGGCTCAGCGCAGCCATATTCCTGTCTTTACCATCGGCCTGGGAGAGGAGATCAGCCAGTCGACACTGGAAAAGATCGCGGATGAAACCGGCGGCGAGTATCTGTTCGCTCCCAATGGGGCAGACCTGGATGACCTGTATTCGGAAATCGCCAGTGAACTGGGCCGTGGAGATGAGGGTTACTACCGCCTGACATACCGTGCCACGGAAAGCCATAAAGACGGTTCCGATCGCACCATCATCATCCGTTATGAAGATGCGACTGCGATCGCCACTTACCCGGCGCCGAAAAAACTCTGGCCCTTCTGAGCTTCCTTTCCAGAATCTCCCTCAGGTGGCGGGTTCTTCGCGTTTGCGGATGAGTGTGTTCATGACCTTCACCACCATGAACACACTGAATGCCACGATCAGAAACTCAAACACAGTGTTGAGAAACATGCCATAACGAATCGCGACAGCCGGGATGGCCTCACCGGCCGGGCCGGTGCCTGCCGACTTGAGAATGATTTCGAGATTCTTGAAATCGACCCCGCCGATCAGCAAGCCGATCGGTGGCATGATCAAATCCCCGACAATCGAATTAACAATCTTGTTGAAGGATGCTCCGAGGATTATGCCGACAGCCATATCGAGAGCATTCCCTTTGACTGCAAACTCTTTGAATTCATCGATAAATCCCATGAGAAACCTCCCCGATTTTTTCGAACAGGATAGGCCTCCCGGGAGCAGCCATCAATCAGGAATTACGCCATGGGTGGTTTTATTTTCCAAAGGGGAGCACCATTTCCCTTCTCACAGTCAGATTCGAGGAGGTGGTTCGGATGATATCAAACATCCCGGCCGGGGTTTTACAGGCAGCCAGACTCGCCAGAATCCTCTTACTATCCACAGCCATCCTGGCCTGCCGGCCTTCCACTCCGGGAGTCTCTGCCATGGTCGCTGAAGTGAAGGACCACCTGGGCTCACCAACCCTGTTCATCGATGGCAAACCGGAAGTCCCGTTCATGTTCTATGGCTATGCCGACAGCGCCTTTTCACCCACCCGGGCCGAGACAGGTCCTGAATGGAAGGAAGTGGTCATTCCTTTTACAGCTCCGGAAACTAACGAAGGCAGCTGTGCCATCCATATCCGGGTTGGAGATCAGGCTGGAAAAGTCTGGCTTGATGAGGTCTCCCTCCGGGAAGTTATCGATGGCAAAGCGGCTGGATCGAACCTGGTTCAAATGGGTGGCTGGGAGGAAGACGAATCCGATTTGCGGAATCACTGGACACTCTGGGCCAACACCGGAGCTGGTGTGAAAGCCTCATGGAGTGTGGACCGAACGGCTTTCAAAGAAGGTGCCCAGTCTGGAAGAATCGATGTGGATATCCCCGGCAGAGGGCCGGTCGATGCCCACCTGATACAGACCGGCATGTCTGTGCGCCAAGGGCAGCATTATGAGCTCCGACTCTGGCTGAGGAGCGAGCCTTCACGCACTCTTCAGGTTCAGGTGCTCAGGCAGGGAGAACCCTGGACTCCCTATTCATGCCTCGACCAATCGTTGTACAGCCAGCAGGTTCGCCTGGCAGCGGCCCGCGGCATCCACCTGCACTCCTTTGCGGTTCCGATGCCCTGGCCAAAACCCGGGGAGGAGGCCGATTTTTCCCAGGTCGACCGTGCCCTCAAGGCAGTCCTCGAGCTGGATCCGGAGCTTTCCTGCTGCCACGTTTCAGCATGATGGCGCCTGCCTGGTGGCTGGATGCCCATCCCGATGAAGAGATGGTTTTCAGCGATGGAAAAACCCCTCATATCGGCCGATACACCAGCATGGCCTCAGAGGCCTGGCGCAAAGAATCGCTGGAACATCTGCGTGTTTTTGTCCGCCATTGTGAAGACCACTTCGGCGGCAGGATGATCGGGTATCACCCCTGCGGGCAGCACACCGGAGAGTGGTTCTATGAACGATCCTGGGAAGATGTCACTTCCGGATACGAGAAGCCTTTTCGGGAGGGTTTCGCCAGGTGGGCTCTCGCAAAGCATGGTTCCATCGAGTCAGTCAGGCAGGCCTGGAACAGGCCCGAACTGACACCGGAAACCATCACGGTTCCGAGCTCCGAGGAGCGACGGAAGGCCCTGCATGGTTTCTTTCGAGATCCGGTTCAGGAAAGGTTTCTGATCGATTTTCATGAATACCAGCAGATTGCGATGGCCGAGGCACTCGAAGGGATATCAAAAACCATCAAGGAGGAAACCGGCCGCACCAGGCTGGTGACTTTATTTTATGGGTATTATTTTGAAATCTCGGGAATCCCCACCGGCCCTCAGAACAGCGGACACCTGGCCATGAACCGCCTGCTCAAATGCCCGGATATCGATATCCTGTGTTCCCCGATCTCCTACCAGGACCGAGGCTCCGGAGGATGCGGGCCATTCATGACCGCTGTCGATTCAGTTTCTGCCGCCGGGAAGCTGTGGCTGAACGAAGATGACACCCGCACCTATCTGACTCCAGAAAGCACCTTCGTCGGGGCGATCCATCCGGTTAAGGATCTGCAATCCCTCGAATGGGTTCATCAGCGCAATGTCGGCAGAATCCTCCCGCGGCGCATGGCCTGCTGGTTCATGGATCTCGCGAATGAGGGCTGGCTGAATGACCCCGCAATCTGGGACAACATCGGGCGGCTCAAGAAAATTTATGAATCATTCCTCAATCAACCGGCCTCCCGCCAGCCGGAAGTGGCTGTCATCATCGATGAGCACAGCCCCCTGTTCCTCGCCGATACCTGGCATTTGACACGCCTCCTGAACAGCCTGTTCCGAGACCAGTACGGACGCATCGGGGCGGATTTCAGCCTGCACTACCTCAATGATGTGCTCGAGGATCGTTATGAACTCCCCAAAGTGTCGCTGTTTATCGGCTGCCATTTCCTCAGCCAGAAAGCGCGCACCCGGCTCAAATCGGAGATGCCCGGGAAGACCACAGTCTGGTTTTATGGAAGCGGCTGCCTCGATGAAAAGTCTGCCGACGCAAAGAACATGGAATCCCTGTTAGGTTTTTCGTTTAAGGAACATCAGGAGGAGGGACCGGCTTCACTCGAATTCCTGGCTGAAACCGCCCCTCTGCCAACACTTCAGGATCGATCCTGCAACCTGGAAGGAACTCTTCAGCCCTGGTGGTCGATCCAGCCCCAGGCCGATGTGATTCCTCTGGGGCAGTTCGGGAATGGAGAAACCGCGGCGGCTGTCCGATTCGATGATAAAGGGGGAGCGGTCTACTCGATCGGTTCCCTGGGGTGCCCATCCGAGCTGCTGCGCAACATCCTGGCGCACGCGGGGGTTCAGCTGCACCTGGAAAGCCCGGATTGTGTCTCCGGGGATGGTTCATTCCTGTCGATCCATGCCTGCACTGCCGGAGAGAAAATCCTCCACCTCCCGCCGGGGAAAAAACTTGCACCAATCCTGGGCAGGGAGACAGTGGAACATGCCGGGCAGGAAGTGAGGTTCAGCATGGTTCCCGGTGAAAACTGTTATTTCGGCCTCATCGACTCACGCCCTTGAGCGCAGTTGGAAACACAACAGTGACAGTGTAAAATGAAATCAGGACAGTTCCCGATGGAACCATTCTCGGCAGGCCCTGTTGAGGTGAGGGTTAATCCACCGGATATCGGTTAGAAATCAAGAACTGCAAACCAATCCTGCACTTTAAGGGAGGCCCGGAACCATGAGTTTCACCTGCAAACGTTGCGGCCAGAATGAAGGACAATTCGAGAAGACCCCTTATCCCGGCCCTTATGGATCCACGATCCTCGAGAATACCTGCCAGTCATGCTGGAACGAGTGGTTCGATGCCTCTCTGATCATGCTCAATGAGTACCGGATGAACCTTCTGGATCCCCGCCATGCCGAGCTGTATGACCGCCAGATGCTCGCATTTCTGGGGCTGTCGGAATCCGAGGAAGATGACCCCAACCTGATCCTGAAACCCCCGGAGAATCCTCCTCACTGAACCTGGGGTTTCGGAGCTCAACGGCTATTAGGAATCGCTTCTTCCTGTGGGACCCATTTCCACAGGAAGTACATCGAGGAAATCAGGCAGATCGTGGTGGTCCAGCCAAGGATTTCATACCCATGGGAACCCGAGGCATAGATACGGCCCATCAGAACCACTCCCAGGCCGGTTGACAGATAGGTCAGGAAATTCCTCAGCGCAAGCAATCGTCCCAGTTGGTCCGGTTCGGCCAGGCGTGTGGTCAGGGCATGAAAAGCCGAGTAACGCGAAGCAGCGATGAATCCCACCAGCCCGAACAGACCGATGACCCCCGGCAGCCAGGTCTTCAGGTAAGGCATCCAGCAGCACAGCACCGAAAGAGCTGCGGTCAAAGCCAGCAGTGTCCCTTTTCCCCAGGGAATCCGATATCCAGCCCCCCAATGGGGCACCCAGCAGCGAAAGGGATCCTCCCAGCGCAAACACCCAGCCGCGTGCTCTGGCATCCAGCTGGTAAGTCCCCTCCAGCCAGTCTCCGAAGAAGAAAATCATGGCTGTCACTCCTGCTGAAAAAAGCATCTGAAAAATGGCAAGCCCCCAGAATCCGGGATTCTTGAGGATATCGGAAAAGGCGGGCTGGGACTTTCCTGAACCCGGAGCCAGCTCTGAAAAAGAAACCAGGCTTACCCCGATGGACAGGAATCCGAGAAATGAAAACAGCAGGAGCAGCCAGGACAGGCTGGTCTGATGAACAATGTAAGTGGAGATCAATGGGCCGAAGGTAACCCCGGCGAAATAGGCTGTGCCGATCCAGCCCAGGACCACCCCGCGCGACTGATAGGAAACCTGCCTGCCCACCAGGGCGATCAGCCCCAGCGAGGCTGCGGCGCTGCCCGCGCCGACCAGGAAACGCCCCAGAAGCAGCCGGGTCATCGAATTCGATATCCCGCTGAGCGCCTCCCCGATTGAAAACAGGAGCATCGATGCGGCCAGAATATGACGGCAGCCAAAACGGTCCACAAGGCTTCCGGCAGCCAGGGTCATGGCCGCTGCGCCCGCCTGATACGAAGCCGCAATCCAGCCGGCCTGAGATATATCGATTTTTACAAGATGGAGAAAGTCAGGCAGCAGGGGTGGGACCAGAAACAGATCGGCAACAGTCAAAAGGGTCAGCCACCACCCCGCTCCAATCAGAAAGAGTTGGGAAGGCGGGCGGTCACTCGCCAAAGTCATCGGTCACCAACCCAAGTTCCTGGTTGGCGATATCGGTCGAATCAATCACAGTCGCTGCGGCCACCGCAGTTGCGATGGCAATCGCCTCCCGAATCTGCTCGACTGTGATTCCGAGGTGGATGGCCTTTTTCAGGTGCCCCTTCAAGCAGCCCTGGCAGCCGGTGACCGCCGAAACCGAAATGGCGACCAGCTCCTTTGTTTTCAAATCAAGCGCGCCATCCCGGTGGGTGGCTTTATAATATTGCTTGTATATTTTTCTGGCCTCTTTTTCGATCAGGGCCATCGAGACCATCCTGTTTTTTACAGCAATGCCCATTCATCAGACCTCCATGCCAGGTTAAAAAAGGTGTGGCCGCCATAAGAGACGACCACACCTTCTGATTCATCCTTCTATGCGCCGAATCGCGGATCAGCGGCCGGAGAAGGAGTGAGTTTCGAGGCTGTCCCAGCCATCCTCATCCTCATCTTCTTCCTGATCGCCTTCAGCTTTGGCTTCTTCAGTCTTTTTCTCTTCGACCTTCTGTTCCGCCTTGGGCTGTTCTGTTGTGGCGGCGGCACCGGCATCACTGGTCGCTGCAGCGCCATCCACCTTTACACCCAGAACGGCATAAACCGGGCCATACAGGGCGATCAGGGCTGAATTGCCTTCATGCGGGCCGAGCAGCAGGCAGAGGTTCGGCAGAGCCTTGGCTTTGTGCTCGTCAATCTGAATCTTGGTTTTATGAGCTTCCTCACCGAACCAGACAACAAAGAAGAAATCGCCTTTTTCATCCGCATTGAAGCCCGCATCATACTTGCCGGCAGGAACTTTCAGATCACCGAGGACCAGGTCTTTCTTGGTTTCGAGGACTGCCAGTTTGCCGAATCTCTCATTGCTGTTGAAACTGTCCAGATACTTTTTTTCCATTTTGCCCTGGCGCAGGGCTTCGAAAGTCTCCCCCTTTTCAAAGGGGCGCGCATCATAACTGATATGGATAACTTCCTGTCCATCGAGCTCGAGACCGACACAATATTTCGGGGTGCCAGCCGAAGCAATCGAAACAAAGGCACCAATCAGCATCATTGTGAGAAAAACCTTCTTCATGAAAAATCCTCCTGAAAAGTTTTTGTCCAAGACAAGAGCAATACCATAAAGCTAACGAAAGGAGTATGTGAAGGTAACGTTCCAACTCAAAAACACTTCTGGCGTGCTTCCAGCCATCAGGGGTTGTTTTTTCCTTAAAAAAACGGTATGTAATCCCGGCTTGGTCAGTTCCCGAACAAAGTGGTGGATCACAACGGACCACAAAGAACCTCCCGTCGGAGTCAGGTCGGTGAGATCGGTATTCTCATGCGCCAGATGGGGCTTGCTTTGTCGATCCCGGGTTTGCTTCTTTCTGGTCCTCTGGTAGGGTATGGCCTGGGCTGGCTGGCGACGACTTACCTGAAGTGGCCGGCCTGGGTGGCAGGTGTCGGTCTCGTTCTCGGACTGGTGTCCGGAATACGTGAATCGATCCTGGTCATCAGGAAGCTTTCAAGAGATGCTGAACAGAAGAATGATAAATAAACATTTCCTGTTTGTCGGATTGCTGCTGCTGGCAGTGGCCGGGCGGCCGGCGCCTGGTCTGCGGAGTCGGCCGCCGATCCTGGAACCGGTGCCCATGCAGGAGCTGTTGAAGCCCATGGACACGATGCTCATGCAGAGGGGCATGGCGGGCACAAGCATCCACCCGAGCCACCGGACCTCTTCCTGGTCGTCCAGGAGCATTACACCACAGGAACTTTATCCGAGATCATTGGGATCATCCGGGTTCCTTTCTATTCCTTTCTGGTGGCGGCATTGATCCTCTGGTTATTCGCCCATGTCGCCAGAAACCTTCAGAAGATTCCCGGCAGATTGCAGAGCACGATCGAAATTCTGGTGGAAACGCTGGATGATTTTGTCTGTGCGATCCTTGGCAAGGACATCGGCAGGCGTTATCTGCCACTGCTGGGGACAGTGGCGGTCTATATCTGGGTGATGAATCTGTTCGCACTCATTCCCGGGATGATGTCCCCCACAGCCGTGGTGTATCAGACATTCGGGCTGTCGATCACGATCTTCTTTGTGGTCCAGTTCACTGCCATCAAGCATCAGGGTGTTATGGGTTACCTGTTTCACCTGGCCAATGAGCCGCGCGATGTGCTGGGATATATCCTTGCACCCCTGTTTTTTCCGTTGCATGTGGTCAGCGAGCTGATCAAACCGGTCAGCCTCGGTCTTCGACTCTGGGGCAATATCCTTGGAGAAGGAATTCTGATGGGTGTCTTTTCCGGGCTGGGCCTGATGGTGACACCCTTCCTGATCGGGCTGTTTGGAATTCATGTGGAAAATCCCTGGTTTGGAATTCCCATTCAGGTGCCATTGCTGTTCCTGGTGCTGATGGGCTCCACGATTCAGGCATTGGTATTTTTGAGCCTCTCGACCATTTATATCTCCCTGGTGTTGCCGCATCACGAACACCATGAAGAAGAGGACCGAGCGGGTCATGCGACACATCCTGCGCCGGAAGGCGCGCATTGAAAACGAGGAGGAGTTGAATCAATGGATGCGACTACCGCATTAGCACTCGCCTACCCGTTCGGGTTAGGCATTGCAGCGCTTGGAGCGGCCCTGGGCCTTGGCAAGGCGGTTTCCGCCGCCATGGAAGCCATCGGGCGCCAACCGGAGGCAGCCGGGAAAATTCAGCTGGCCATGATCATCGGCTGCGCCTTTATCGAGGCTCTGGCGATCTATGCCCTGATTTCCATTTTCCTTGGCCCGATCGGTCTGGGATTAGGTTGAGGCTGACATGCCTCCTGCCCATTGGCAGAGAGGCCCTGGTAGCGACCAGAATGTGAGGATTGCCCCCGGGGGTGAAGGTATTCATCTCCCCGGGGAGGATCCATCCGCTCAAGGAGGATAAGTTCAAATGGACATTGGTCCATGGCCGTGGATAGCAACGCATGCGCTGGGTTTCATCTGCCTGGTGCTGCTCATGCGCAAAGCTGCCTGGCGCCCCATCCTGAATTTCCTGGATGAACGGCGTGCTTCCATCGAAAAGCAGTTCCACGAAGTGGAGGCTTTGAAACAGGAAGCGGAGAAGACACGCAAGGATTATCAGGAACAGATGCGCCATGCCCAGGCGGAAGCTCGTGAACTGGTTGTCAAGGCGCGCGCCGATGCCGAAAGGCTTGCTGAGTCCCTGCGGGCCGAAAACCAGGCTGCTCTTGATAAAAGCCGCCGTGAGGCTTCTGCCCAGATCGCCCAGGAAGCGGAGCTGGCACGCCTCGAGTTGCGCCGTTATGCCGCCGAACTGGCGGTGACAGTGGCTGAGAAGTTCCTCAGCGAAGGGCTTAGCCCCGAACAGAAGCGCCAGCTCACCGAAAAAACCCTCCCCGAAGTCGAACAAGCGGCTTCCAGGAACTGACAAGGAATCCCGCATGGCTGTCGATCTGCAGAAACTGAAGCGGAAAATGCGGGGTGTGACCAGCACCCGCCAGGTCACCCGCGCCCTCCAGATGGTTTCCGCCATGAAAATGCGCAAGGCCCAGGAACGCTCCGCGCGCAGCCGGGACTACCGCAAGGCCCTCCATGACATGATGGAAACTTTCCGGGCTGCTTCGCTGGAGCTGTCGCCCGAGCTGGCCGCGCCCCATTCAGCCGATTCGATTCTGCTGGTGATTTATGCCTCGGATCGCGGCCTGTGCGGCCCGTTCAACAACAATGTCATCAATCTGGTTCAGCAGTTTGTCTGGGAGTCCGAACAGAAAGTGGACCTCATCGCTGTGGGCTGGAAGGTCGGAGCCACGCTTCAACGCCGGGGATACCGGATTCTTTCAAATCATCGGCGCCCGGCTGTTCATGACCGTCTGATTTTCCTGAAGAATCATGCCCAGGAATTATGGGATCTGTGGAACAGCGGCCGTTACTCAAGCATCCAGCTGGTTTATTCCTCCCTGCGGGGAATGACTGTCGAACGGCCGGCTTCAACAGTCTGGCTTCCATTCCAGAAGGAGGAAGAAGACCACCATTCGCACCGGGTTTCGACAGATTATATCGATGAACGCAATACGGCCTCGGTCTATGCCGCCACTGTCCGGCGTTATCTCGATAATTCGCTTCTGGCTGCATTGCTGGAATCCGAAGCCAGCGAGCATGTGGCCCGCATGGTGGCAATGGACAATGCCACACGAAATGCCGAAGACCTCTTCGATGCCCTGCAGCTGACATTTAACAAAGCCCGCCAGGCCAAAATCACCCAGGAAATTTGTGAAATTGTGGCCGGCGCAAACGCCATCGGAAAGGGTTGATCGATCCGCTCATGGCTATCCAGGTCACACTGAACATTCCCACCCACAATGTCGCCGATTTTTCTGCGATTTATGTCCAGATTCCCTCAGCCGAAGGCAGTATGGGGATTCTCAAGAACCATGCCCCTTTGCGTTGTGAACTCATACCGGGAACAGTAATCTGCCGCCTCCCGGATCAGAGCCTGAAAGTTTTCTTCGTTAGCTCCGGTCTGGCAATGGTTCAAAGCAATACAGTGACAATCCTGGCTGATACAGCCGAATTGGCCGATGAAATCGATCTCACTCGCGCTGAAGCTGCGCGTAATCGGGCACTCGGGCGCCTGTGTGAAGGGACCATGCATATCGATCGGGCACGCGCCGAAGCTGCGCTGCACCGCTCACTGGCCAGGCTCGAAGCGGTTCGTTATCTCAAGACCCACTAATCACAGGCTTTCTCAACCCTGATCCGGCTCACCACAAAACTCCGCCCACCAGGGGATATTCGGAAGTCAGCGCCCCGATTCTGAGAATTCTGAAAACGTGCATCCTCGATGGCCAGCTTCTGAGTCTGCCAGGTTCCGCTGTTGGATAAGCGGATGGCGGGTCCTGATTTATAAGCCCCTCCAAAAGCAGCATTACGATCTGTGGAGTCATATTCCAGATTGACCGTGCCCTGGCCTTCATCCAGAAAGGTCACCTCGATGACATATTTCGAGCACCCCTTGGTGAAATCGTCATCCAGCCTGAAATAGAGGTAAGGCTTGCCCGGATCATATCCAGCCTGCCAGGCTTTTGTTCCTCCCTGTTCGGTCAGCCTGAAAGGGCCATCATCCACCTTGACCGGTCTGGCTCCCCTGTGATTTTCGGGTTCAGCCAGGACTTCCCGGGCAGAACGGTATGGGGATGGAGGAGGTGTGTACAATTCCGGATGTGAAACAAACTCCCGGATCAGCGCGAAAAGGGTATACATATCCACCACCTCCGCCTGTCCGTCAGAAGCCTGTGCCAGCTCATTGCTCACCTTGAGGTACCAGTCCGGGGACATCAGGATGGAACGGTACACCAGGAATTGCGGGGCTTCTTCCTCAAAATCATCGCACATCCGCAAGGCTGCCTCGCGGGGATCACCCGGAAGATCGGCTTTCATGCGCAGATAGGGCATTCCCTTGTGGATGCCGATGGGGGGAATTTTCTGAGCGACAATCCCGTCTTTCGAGAAGCGGGAATAGGCGTCCAGCCCTTCTTCAGTCAGCCCCGGGGCAAAGCCATCGATCACGAAGCCGACCAGGCTGAGATCCCACTGATCGAAAAAGGCCTGGTTGTGTTTCTCCCAGGCAGCCATCCCGGATGGGAGTCCCGAATGCACACGGGGTTCGGAGAGGTAACCTGGATTGAGATAACCCGCGCCAGAGTCGCCGGCGATGAAGAAATCCTGGTCGGTCCGGGTGGTGCGGGTCCATAGCATCCCCAATGGGAATCTTTCACACAGATTCGGATTGAACGCCCAGTTAAGTGGAGTCTTCCCACGGGCCGGATCGGTCCACAGGCGTGGCAGCACCCAATACATCCAGGCCGCTGCATCGTAATCTCCCACATAGTGCGCGATGTAACGCCGGGGTGCGATCTTCCCGGTTTCATCGATGAAGCCTCTCGCTCGCAGCGATTCACGGGTCGGTTTCGAGTTCTGCGGGATTTTTGATGGCAGAGGGCAATGCTGAAAGAAAGAGGCATTCGCCATAGCGCAGTACCCGATCGCATCGGCATCCATGAAGGCATTGAAACAGGAGAGAATCTCGGCATAGCGCCATTCGGTCGGGACTGCATCATGGTGGCCGCCGGCCTTCCCGTAATTCGTGTATTTGTAAGCCCAGGGGACAAATCCGGCGGCATGAATGACACCCTCTCCCTTGAAGGTGTCATACGCCGCATGGAGAAGGGCACGCAGTGTGCGCGCATCCTCGCCCGGTTTCTGGCCTGGGTCATCGCAGGGGACTTCATCATCCCAGACATTCAGATCGAAAAAGACACCCTTGCGCGAAATCACGAAATCATGGTTGGTGAGGGTGTGGTTCTGGGGAGCGCCACGATCCCAGATGTTCAACCAGTCTCCATCCAGATAGTAACCCATGCGTTGAGCATTCACCCGTCCGGGCTTGATGAGCTTTTCGATCATCCACAGGTAAGCATTACATTTCAGGCTGCCGGTCGATGAAAGAGTTGTGTCCAGGATATGTGTTCCGGCAATAAACCGCGAGTTTCCTTTTTCATCCACAAAGGAGTGTCTGACCGGGATCTTCATGCCTGAATGGAGGATTCTCTGGCAAATCGAATCGGGAGAAGGATCGTACCGGAAACAGAGCAGATCCTCACACCCCGCCAGGGTGGATGCCAGGTTGGATGTGGCGGGCACCTTTTCATCCCAGACAACCGCTCCTTTGAAGACAGGCTGAAAATGGGACAGGAGGCTTTCCAGGCCCTCGATTTTTTTGATTTTCTTTCCATGCAGCCAGCCTTCGGGTGCGGTTATCATGTTCCACCAGAAATCATCCGGTTCTTTGTTATAACGGATATAAAGCTTTGGAGACTCCCGGTTGGCCAACCCCTGGAGTGATGCCACCAGGTGGGTTTCATCCCAGAAACGCCGCCGTTGGACAGGATCTTTCAAATCGAGATCAAAGAGCGAGGTCATGTCATAATAAACCAGTTCACCTGCCGGGTCCGAGGGAACTGATTCCTGCCCGGTGACCGCCGGGGTGCATGAAAAGAGAAAGAGGATCGAGATTACATGGATCGATGCGCAAGGTGTCATGAAAACAGCCTCCATTCCTTTGTTTTACATATCGGGAGAAACAATTATCGGGCGGATCACACGCGCTCCCATGCGGGCATAGGCCTCTTCGAGCCTGGGAAAAATCGATTCATCCGGCAGGATGCCAACCACCGCTCCCCCGCTGCCGGCAAACTTGGATGAACATCCGAGGCTGCGGGCGGTCTGGACCAGCTCGATGTTTTTTGCGCTCAAACGATAAAGTGAAGCCCTCAGATCGAAGTTCTGGTCCATCAGTTTTCCAAGCCAGTGATACTCGCGGTTTATCAAAGCGCTTTTCGCATCCTCGGCAAGCTGGGCGAATTTCTTCATGGCTTCCACGATCACCGGTTCGCCGCGTTCCCAGCGTGCACGGATATCGTTATGGAAGACCTCGGTCCCTTCCGAAAGGTCATCCAGATAGGCCACATACAGAGGGGGAAGCAGGCCGGGATCCAGTTCTTCGAACCGCCCATGGCCATGAGTTTCCAGGTAATCTTTATCGAAATCCATGAACACGACTCCCTGATAAACCTGGATGACACGATCCTGATAACCCGCCGGAATGCCGAGTTCCTTTTTTTCAACATCGAGGATCACTCCGGGCAGATAGGGCTTTGGAATGGTGACTCCATAGAATTCCATCAAGGCTTTGAATGTCGCGCAGACAATCGCGCTGGAGCCGGCCAGCCCCACCTGCATCGGGATATCGGTGTCATACCACAGACGGCAGTTTTTCCGCGGGAGATCGATTCCATTGTCCCGGCAGTAATCATGGAATCGTTTGAGGGAGGCTTTGAGCAAACGCAATCCGCCATAATAACCATGCAGATTCACATCCTCCACCAGGTCATCCAGCGAAGAGAAATCCACCGGGTCGCGTGGCCCGGGCAGAACCTGCAGGCGGTCGCTTTCCGCCAGCCAGACCCGGGCTGAAAAATTTCGGATAATGAAGCTGATGGTTTTTCCGAAATAGCCATCCGAGGGGTTTCCAATCAAACCTGCCCGTGCAAATGCCCGTGCTTCAATCATTCACTTCTCCCGGAATATAGACAATGTGATTCTTCCCATCCCAGGTTCGTGATTCCGCGATCAGCGATTCAACCCAGGATTGCCCGAATTTTCCCATAAAATACGCCAGGCTGAATATCCGTTCCTGCAAATCCCCATCGGGGTACAGCGTATTTTTCAGATTTTGAATACGTGCCAGACGAATCGAATCCCGGCGTGCGATATCCCTGGCAATCAAGTCCTGAATCTGCTGGATCGTTTTTTCAATTCTTCCAAACTGGCTGTCGACAGGATCCACCAGATGCTTACGGTCGTTCTGGAGGTGTTCGATCATTCCGCTTCGGGCTTCCTGAACCTGAGATTCCAGCAGCCTGGCCTGCGCAAGCGAGAGATCATCGGTTGCCGCCGCGGCCCGTTTCATCAGCTCCTGATCATCTCGTTGCAGATCCCCCCAGGCAAGCCCGGTTTCCTCCATGCGATGAATCTGGGCATGGCTGGCGATTGTCATCGAAAGGCGTGGAACTATGGGTGCACGCGGGATCCCATGGCGCCGATACAGCCGGTCGAGCTGGGCATGATAAGCGATTTCAGATGGCCCGAGCACAGTCGCACCGGTCGGCAGTATTGCATCCTGGACAACCGGGCGGAGAGTGGCATTCGGTGAGAGTGATTCAGGCTGGGCTTGATAGTCCTGGAGAAATCTGTCTGGGGATTTCTGGAGCACCCCCTCCACCACCAGGTCTCCCCCCACTTCCCTGACCGGGAGGCGCTGCCCCTCATGGATAAAGAAGAAGGGGCAGGTCCCCGGGCTTTTATGGATCAAGGGCTTATAGCCGGCCAGGGCCAGCAGCTCCGAGGTGGCTTCGATATCCAGACGGCTCTGATCGGGCAACAGGATTTCTGTCTCAAGGATCGGAACAGCCAGCTCACGGAAAGCCCGCTCCCAGGGGCGGATAACCAGGAGTGGGCAGTTTTCAAATACCCTGAGCCAGAAGCGATCATAAAAATCACACCAGGTTGTGGACTCCCGCCAGATCGATGAAACCAGCTCGATCAGATTTCGTCCGTAATCTCCCTGCGGCTGGACACCCTCGAGGAATCCCTTCAAGGCTTCCAGCTGCTCTGTCTCCAGATCAACAGACCAGGCCGGCCGTCCGGGCTTTTCAGCGATTCCGAAATGGAAGGCCTCATTCCCTTTTTCCAGAGAATTCCAGATCAATTGATCGATCTCAGGCAGATCATGGTCATCCCCACCATCCCACAGGACCGGCACCACAGGAATCTCCCATTCCTCACGCAGGCGGTCGGCAAGAACAACTGCAGTCAGGATTTTTGAAAAGGTGTACAGCGGCCCACCCAGCGCACCCGGCTGCTGGCCGGTTGCCACCATCAAGGTGTCAGGCAGAAGGATCTCATCGAGCGCCTGTTTCTGCGGGGAAGAGAGGGGGAACTTGGAGGCAGTTATTCCTTCACGGATTTTCTCGCGGGTCTGCCGGGCATCCCGCCACAGAGCGGCCCGTGCTTCAGGAAAGGGGACTCCAGCAAGTGGAGCCAGAGGGAGAAACTCATGGATGGCGGCATCGACCCTGAATGCATCGAGCCAGTAACGGTTGCCCGGTCCCAGGACATCAAATGGGAGCATCAGGGTTTTTAATCTGTTCATGCCCCGAAAATAATGTCAGAGAACCGATTCCACCACTCGCTTCACAATCATCTCTGTGCTGATCCCATCGGCTTCAGCGCGAAAAGTGGGAACAATCCGATGGCGCAGGACCGGCGATGTATTGGCCAGGATATCCTCTTTAGCCACTGCAAAGCGCCCTTCGAGGATGGCACGCGCTTTGGCAGCCAGAACCAGAAAAAATGAAGCCCTGGGACCTGCCCCCCAGGCCACATATTTGGAAATGAACGACTTGAAATCCTCATCGCTGCTGTGGTTGTTCCCGGGGCGGCTGGCTGTGGCAATTTTTACCGCCAGCTCGACCAGATCCTCCGAAACAGGAACCCTTCGAACCAGCTTCTGCAGATCGAGGACTTCCTCGCCGCTCAACACCTGCTCGATCTTTGGAATGAAGGCGGAGGTATTCCGTTTGACAATCTCGACTTCCTCTTTCGGGTTGGGGTAGTCCACATTCAGGCTGAACATGAAACGGTCCAGCTGGGCCTCCGGGAGAGGATAAGTCCCCTCCTGCTCGATTGGATTCTGAGTGGCGAGAACAAAGAAAGGCAGCGGCAACGGGTGGTCTTCGCCCGCTGCTGTAACCTGATATTCCTGCATGGCCTCGAGCAGTGCCGCCTGGGTTTTTGGAGGGGTCCGGTTGATTTCATCTGCCAGCACCACATTGGCGAAGATCGGGCCTTTGACATAACGGTAGTCCCTTCGGCGTGTGACCGGATCTTCCTCGATGATTTCGGTTCCGGTGATATCCGATGGCATCAGATCCGGAGTGAACTGGATCCGTTTGAATGCAATCCGCAGAGCATCGGCGAAAGTCCGCACCAGCATGGTCTTCGCCAGGCCCGGAACACCGATCAGCAGGCAGTGCCCTCCAGACAACAGACAGATCAGCAGGTTTTCAACTATCCCTTCCTGCCCGACAATCGCTTTGGAAATCTCATCTTTGAGGCGATCGGCCCTGGTTTTCAAATCCTGGACCAGCCCGACATCATCCCGGCTGGTTTGAACAAGTTCCATCTGTGACATTCAAATCTCCTTCATGACCTTCGCAGTCTAACGGCGATCTCCCCCAAGGGTCAATGGAATCGGGCAGGGGCTGGTAATTCATCCCGGATCCGGCCAGTCACAAGGCCGATTTTGTGAACCTCCGGCGATGACAGAATTCAAGGTTGTGATATAGTCCCCCAAGTCTTCTACCGAGGGGGTTGATGCCTTGTCTACTACAATCGCGGGCTGGAAAGATAAAATCCTTTTTACTCCCGGGCCTTTAACCACCAGCCGCACAGTCAAGCAGGCATTGCTGAGGGATCTCGGGTCTCGAGATTTTGAATTCATCCGCCTGATCCGGGAAATCAGGGACAATCTGCTGTCCATCGGGCAGGTTCACAAAGGCGAATATGAAGCATCCTGATGCAGGGAAGTGGAACCTTTTCCCTTGAATCAGTCGTTTCATCGGCCATTCCGCCCGATGGCAAGCTGCTGGTCATCATCAATGGGGCTTATGGCCAGCGGATCCTGCAGATGGCGCGCATCCTCAAGATCGATACAGATTCGCTGGCCTATCAGGAAGACACACTCCCGGATCTGGACCAGATCGACCGCACCCTCGCCGCGGATCCCCGCATTACGCATGTAGCGGTAGTGCACTGTGAAACGACGACCGGCATCATCAATCCGATCAGAGAAATCGGCCGGATCGTTCGCAAGCACAAGAGAATCTACTTTGTGGATGCCATGAGCAGCTTCGGGGCGATCCCGGTCTCACTGGGCGAATGTGAAATCGATTATCTGGTTTCCTCGGCGAACAAGTGCATCGAGGGAGTGCCCGGATTTGGTTTCATTCTGGCCCGCACCTCCGTCTTGAAAGCCACAGAGGGATATGCGCGCAGCCTGAGTCTCGACCTGCTGGCCCAGTGGAAGGGCCTCGAGGGCAATGGCCAGTTCCGTTTCACTCCACCCACCCACTCACTGATCGCCTTTCGTCAGGCCCTTCAGGAACTTGAAGACGAAGGGGGAGTCGAGGGGCGAAACAGGCGTTATGCACGCAACCACCAGGTGCTGATCGAGGGGATGAGGTCCCTGGGTTTCAGTGAATACCTGCCAGCCAGCCAGCAGGGGCCGATCATTACCTCGTTCCGTTACCCCCGGGATCCCAAATTTTCCTTCGAAGAGTTTTACCGTCTGCTCAATGACCGGCATTATGTCATTTATCCGGGCAAGGTCAGCCATGCGGACTGCTTCAGAATCGGCCATATCGGGCGCATATTCGAATCGGATGTCCGTGATCTGCTGGCCGCGATCCGTGATGTCATGCATGAAATGGGTTTCAAAGCTGAATTCTGAAAATAAACTGGAGGTATTTTCCCATGGATTTCGTGTTTCAACGTTCCTATCGCGGTCCCCTCAAGGCAGTCCTGCTGGATTGGGCTGGAACGACAATGGATTATGGCTGCATGGCACCGGCGGTAGTCTTCATCGAGGTCTATCGCCGCAAGGGGGTGGATATCACGATCGACCAGGCGCGTGAACCGATGGGCGCGCACAAGCGAGTCCACATCCAGCAGATCGCACGCATCCCGGCAGTTGCCGAAAGGTGGCGTGAGGTTCATGGCAAACCAATCGGTGAAAGTGATATCGATGCGCTCTTTGCCGACTTTATTCCTCTTCAGCTGGATTGCCTGGCGGATTACGCCGACCTGATTCCCGGCACCCTGGAAGCGGTGGCTGATTTCCGCCGCCGTGGATTGAAGGTTGGCTCCACTACAGGCTACACCAATGAAATGATGGTCCTTCTCCAGGACGAGGCCCGCAAGCGCGGGTATGTGCCCGATTCAACTGTCTGTGCGACCGATGTCCCGGCCGGGCGCCCCCACCCCTGGATGTGCCTCAAGAATGCCTTCGACCTCGGCATCTATCCCATGGAGTCTTATGTCAAAGTGGGGGACACGCTTCCCGATATCGCCGAAGGCCTCAATGCAGGCATGTGGACTATCGGTCTTGCAAAGACCGGGAACGAAATGGGGTATCAGGAAAAAGATGTGGCAGCGCTCGAACCAGCTGTGTATGACTATAAAATCAAACGCGCTTACGAGCGGATGGCCCAGGCAGGCGCACACTATGTGGTGGATTCCATTTCGGAAGTCCCGGCATTGCTCGATGAAATCAACCAGAGGCTGAAACAGGGCGAGAGGCCTTAAAGCCTGGGAGGGGTGCGCCGCCTCAATCCGGAATCAGTTTTGTCTTTGCATTCAGCGAAAGGCAGAATTCACTCAGGATTCCCACCGCTGCATCGAGGTCATCCAGTGAGCCGACCTCGCTGGGAGTGTGCATGTACCTCAAGGGGATCCCGACAGTGCCGGTAGCGACTCCCTCACGCACCACTTGAAGGCTCCAGGTATCATTTCCCACCCGCCCCGGCGATGCGGCTGGCTGGAAAGGGAGGTTATGGCCCTTCGCGGCTTTCGCCAGCAGATCGAAAACATGCGGATTGACCGAACCGCCTCTCTGCAAGGTCGGGCCTTTTCCGAGCTTGACCACCCCATGCTTGCGCTGGTCCATGCCCGGGCTGTCGGTTGCATGGGTCACATCGATGCAGATGCCGATATCCGGACGGGTCCCGAAAGCGGCTGTGATCGCGCCACGCAATCCGACTTCCTCCTGGACTGTGGCGACCGCCACCACACAGGCTTTCAGCTTTGATTTACGCCTGGCGCAGGCCAGCAGGGTTTCGGCGGCCACATAGGCGCCGGTACGATCATCCAGGGCACGCGATACCACGAGGTTGTTCCGAAGTTCGCGATAACCCAGGTCATGAGTGATGCAGTCTCCGATGCGCACCAGCTCCTGGGCTTCCTCACGGCTCCCTGCAGCGATATCGATCCACAGGTCATGAATCTCGGGGATTTTCTTCCTCTCCTCTTCGGTCATCAGGTGGATCGCCTTTTTGCCCGTCACACCTGGGATGGCGCCTTTCTGGGTGTGAACCAGCACCCTTCTCCCCGGAATCAGAGAGGTATCATGCCCGCCGATCGGCTTGAAGCAGAGGTATCCGTTGTCATCGATATGCGACACCTGGAAACCGATCTCGTCGCAGTGTCCGGCCAGCAGGACCCGCGGTGTGCCTCCTGGATTGAGAATGGCGATGCAGTTCCCCATCACATCGGTCAGCACTTCATCGGCCGCATCGCAGACGTGCTCCCGCCAGACTTTCCGTACATCCTGTTCGTATCCTGAAGGGCTGTGGGCGGAAAGCAGTGATTTAAAGAATTCGATCTGTTTTTTATCCATGTGATTTTTGTCTTCGACTGGCAGTATCAGATGCCCTGTTATGCAAACAGGGATTCGACCGGTTTTCCAAGCCCATCTCGTGTGATGTAGAACGGGCGTTGCTCGATATCATAGCTCAGCTGCGGGGAGATGCCCATCGCGGTATAGAGAGTCGCATGAAGATCTTCGATTGAAACAGGATCTTTGATTGTCCGGCAGGGGCGTTCATCAGCAGTTACACCATGCAGATGCCCTTTTCTGATCCCTCCGCCAAAAAGAAGGACCGACCCGGCATCCGTGAAGTGTCGATGCATTCCATAATGCTTCATCTCAGTCATGACTGCCGGAACTTCCACCTGGTCTTTGACCTTCTGGTCCGGTTTTCCTTCGACCAGCATATCACGGCTGAACTCACTGGCCACCACAATCAGAGTTCGATCGAGCAGCCCCCGTTCTTCAAGATCCAGAACCAGCTGGGCGATCGGGGCATCGACCAGCTTTTTCATATCGATCAGGCGTGTATGGCCGTTCTCATGGGTATCCCACATTTTGAAAGGCTCATACTCAGTGGTTACCTCGATGAAACGCGCACCCACCTCGGTCAAACGGCGTGCCAGCAGGCACCCCAGTCCGAACCGCCCGGTGTTGTATCGGTCATACACTTCCTGAGGCTCCAGGGTCAGATCAAAGGCCTTGGAGGCAGGAGAACTGAGCAGCCGGTGGGCATTTTCCATCGAGCGCACCAGCGATTCTTTCTGGTAATCGGATCCATACCGGCCGATGGGGCTTGCCTCCGCCAGCGCCCTGTATTGCCGGTAACGGTTTTCGAAGCGCGATGGGGTCATTCCTTCCGGGGGGCGCACACTGCGGACATCATCGGGATAGGGCACAAAGAAGGGGCCATATTCACTTCCCAGGAAACCCGCCTGATGGAAGGCTTTGAGTTCTTCCCCCTCGCCGACATCCAGCCGCTGGCCGATATCGATGAAGGCCGGGACATCCGGATTCAATGGTCCCAGGGTTCTTGCCACAACCGCCCCGATATGGGGTGCTGCCACTGTCTGGGGTGGCGCATAACCTGTATGCCAGTGATACTGATGACGGGAATGCAGGATGAATCCCAGATCTCCGGCTTTGTAGCTGCGTATCAATGTCCCCCTGTCCAGAACACGCCCGATATTCTCCAATCCCTCTGAGATCCTGACTCCATCGACAGCCGTATCGATTGAGGGAAAGGTGCTCAGGACTGCATTGGTTTCCAGGCCGCTCTGGAATGGGGTGTAGTGCTTGGGGTCGAATGTTTCGGTATGTGCCATGCCTCCCGCCATCCAGAGAATGATAATGGTATCGGCACTGGATCGAGGTGTGGTCAAATCCGAAGCGGCGGAGACCCGGGGGAATCCCGCTGCCAGGGCTGAAAGGGTTGCAGTCCCTGTTGTTTTGAGAAAACTGCGCCGGTTCAGGCAGATTGTCATCAGCATTCCTCCTTCTTCGCATGTAAAAGCATATTCCGATCTCTTCCGATCAGTAAATCAGCTGAAATTCCGGCAGCATGGCCACTGACCAGAGCAGGTCTTCGACCCCTTCGATGTGAGCCGGGTTCCCGATGATTTCATGCGCGACCGGTTTTTCTTCCTCCAGAGGGAGCCTTCCCAGAGCCTTGAGGAAAAGCGTTTCGATTATCTTCTCCGGATCACCCGCGCTGGCCTGGAGCAGGTTGCCCGCACCGATACGCAGGAGCGATGTGATCCTCTGGCCATTGGTGATCTCCAAGCCTGCAGGGTTGTGGCCAGGGTCTGCCGGGAAGTGATCACCTGCTCCCGGTTGGGCCTGCCCAGGGCTGTGGTCAGTGGATCCGCCATGAGCTGCCAGGCGCGGATTTTTTCCCTGTCCTGCGGCAGGCCGGGGATGCGGAACCCGGCTTCCGATGTCGCAGGCCAGACATCCGCAATGCTTCCAAATGCGTCACGGAACTGTTCGGCAGTCATGCGCCGCACGACCGGACCCTGGAAGAGGTAGGATTTCGTGTTCAACAGATCGAGTGTCACTGCCGGCATCTGGTAGGCTTTCGAGGCCAGTATCAGTTGAATTGTGGATTTCAGGTCATACCCGGTTTCCATCAGGTGATACGCCAGATAATCGAGCAGGTCGGGATTCCAGGGATCATTGTCCATTTCATCCACCGGTTCGATCAGACCACGACCGAAAAAACGTGCCCATAAACGGTTTATGATCGTACGTGTCAGTCTTCCATTGCTCTCACCCGTCAGAATCTCCGCCATTCGAGCCAGGCGCTGGTCGCGGGGAGCATCTGCGTTGATTTCCCCCAGTTCGGGGTAAAGGAATCTGGCAGTCGCGGTGGTTCCCGTGGGAGTGTCGCAGCGTGCGATCCCGAGAGGCTTTTCTGCAAAGGCGCTGGCGAATCCATAGGCATCACCCAGTTTCCAGTTGCTGATGAGGCTGTCATGACAGGAGGCGCATTTCAGGTTGATCCCCATGAACACCTGAGCCACATTCTGGGCTGCCTGCATCTCGGGGGTCTGGCTGGAATTCACCACTCCACGCCAGATGATCCCTTTAATGAATCCACGCGCCTCGGTGGTGGGATGGATCAGGCCGCTGACAAATTCATCATAAGGAGCATTGGATTCCAGGGACCGGTACAGCCAGGAAGTGATCTGCTCTCTGCCACCATCGATATAGCCCGTTCCGGCAAAGTCATTCCTCAGGGCATCATTCCAGAATGTCATCCAGTTGGCGGCATAATCCGGGTTGCGCGACAGTAAATCTTTGACCAGCCGATCGCGCTTGTCTGTTGAGGCATCTGCCAGAAAGGCATCCAGTTCCTCTGGTGCCGGCAGAAGGCCGATGATATCGAGATAGACCCGCCGTGCATAAACACGATCCGAGACCACCTGCCCGATTGTGGTCTCTTTTCCCTGTGTTGAAGCCTCGATGAATCGATCGATGGGGTTGGTGGATCCGGATGGAC
>LMZT01000020.1 GCA_001567115.1 Candidatus Hinthialibacteria bacterium OLB16
GCTGCGGCTTCGGCTTTTTCGACAGGCCCTGTGGATGATGCATCGAACAAATATGGCCTGGCGAAATAGGCCATGACACCAGCAGAAACCACACACAGCAGGAAAAGAATGGAGTTCAGTATCAACCATAATTTCTTCATTGTGAGGCTCCCAGCCCGGTTTTTTCCCCTCGGATTGGCAGAGCTCAGATCTGATTCCCGGATTGCACAGCAGAGTTGCTTAACAACAGGCACTGAGGCTGTTATCAGCCCTGCCCCTGCTCCCCTCATCACCGGGAAGGATTTCGCTCCCCGCTCCCCCCTATGGTTGGAATATCGCCTGCCTGCAGGCTTTTTCCTTGCTCCCTTCAAGGATGCCACGGAGTCCCTTCAAGGGGAAGAACCTATGGAAATCCTCCGATATTTTCCTGTTTCATGAGAGCCATCCTCCTCAGGGGTGTTTGCAGCCAAAGTAAAGAGGTCCGGGCCAGTCACAAAATGATCCCAATGGCAGAGGCCAGGCACTCCTGGCGTTTTGATATAAGGTTCTCGTCCCATAGAGCGTCATTTCGGTAGGGGCACGGCTTGACGTGCCCTTTCAAGAGCCTTTTTCTCAAAACGCCATTGGCATTCTCTCCCTCTTGTTCTCCGTCAGAAACCTGTAAACTCTCCAGAAGGAAGATTTTTCGCAGGATTTGCATTTCAACCATGGTCCGGCAGGCCATTCATATTCATAATGAAAAGGCACCGGGCTTGATTGGCATTGATCGCATGGTATTCCACACCCATTGGAACTTTTCACTGGTCTTTCTGTGTTCCCTGATGCTGGGAACCGGGTCGCCTGATCCGTGTCCAGCGGCCTCCAACCCTGCCACCATTGATCTCGAGGCTTTTCGAACCAGTGTTTCTCCGGGAACCATTGATGAAGATCTGCAGCAGATGAAAGATTTGATACCTGAGCTCGCACGGCGCATGTTTCCTCCGGGTGAGGGCAGGCTGGCCGAACCGGAAACAATCGACTTCAAAGAGGTCCGGGTTCCGCGTCTGGCCCCGGATGAAAAGGGAGGCTTTCGCACCTCCTATCATTCTGTTAACCGCATGGTCATCAATGGCCGGAAGTACCTGCGGGCTGCGGAGTCTTACCTTTTCTGGCGCAGGGACTATGAGAAAAAATGGATCGCATCCGCCAGTCCGACTGCTCAAGCGGGAGAGATTCCGCAGACCCCCCTCCAGCAGATATTCTCGGCTACAACACTGGACCGGCGTGGGAAAACCCATGCCTTGCTTGACCTTTATTCACGCCAGCTGCTTCCCACCCCAGTTCCCGCACCCACCCCTCGTCCAGACTTCTGGCCGATATCGGATATCTTTGACATACCGGAGGCGAGTGGAACTGTTCAGTTTAATTTAAGGGGAGGGAAAGTGGTGGTGCTGGAAAAAGGGTCTGGAGAAGTCTGGATTCTCCCGTTTGATCCAGCACTGGATCCCATGAAATGGCTGGAATCATTCCGCTTCAAGGCCAGGCGGCACGGGATCGGGAAAGCGGCTGAGATGATGCGCTCCGAGGGAATCATTGCGCCCTCCCTGGAACCCAAACCCCTTCCCCTTCCACAGAGGCCGTATATCGGCCCGCGCCCGTTTGCCCCTTATTGAATTTTTACAAGGGTGTCGAGCTGGGCAGCCATGAACACATGTTTGATCTTGTCATTGGCGCCCGCAATGGTGATTTTTCCTCCGCGGCTTTCGAGCTCCACATAAGACCACATGATGATCCCCAGCCCGAGGCTTTGGATATAAGTCAACCGCGATAAATCGTAGGTGATATGGGACACTCCATGATTTACCAGATCCGCTATCGCCTTTTTGAAGGATGTGTAAATCGAGTAATCCAGATCCCCATCCAGCTCGATCACTGCTGTTCCCTGCGCGGTATCCACATCGCGGACTTTGAACTGTCCATCTTCGCTCATTGAATCCATGCCTCCTTCTACGGGACTGAAATCCACCCCTGATGTCTAGGATAGGCAAAATCGCGATTGATGGAAAGGCCAAAAGTGTCAACTTCAGGGGTGGGCTGCCCCGATGAGCTCCTCCAGCCTCCCGACTTCATGGCTGTCCATCCAGCTGCGGATCTCCCGGAGGATATCAATCATCGCACATGGGTTGATGAAATTAGCTGTTCCCACCTGGACCGCAGTGGCTCCTGCCATGAGAAATTCAATCGCATCCCTGCCATTCATGATTCCCCCGACCCCGATAACCGGAATCGTCAGGTGCTTATAGAGATTCCAGACAATTTTCAATGCAACCGGTTTTACCGCCGGGCCTGAAACTCCACCGAACTGTGCACCCAGGATCGGCCGTTTCTTTTCGATATCCACCGCCATTCCGCCCAGTGTGTTGATTGCAACAATGGCATCTGCGCCGGCACCCTCAGCGGCTTTGCCAAGGTCTGCCGGGTCCGGCACATTGGGAGACAGCTTGACCCAGAGCGGTTTGCGGGTGCTTTGTCGAAGGGCCGTGGTGATCCGTTCGACCCCGGAGTGGGTGGTTCCAAATTCCAGGCCTCTTTTGACATTCGGGCAGGAAAGGTTGATTTCAAAGCCATCCACACGCGGGCATTCATCCAGCTTTTCGACAACCTCCTGGTATTCCTCGATCCCGTTGCCGACCACATTCACAATCAGCGGCGGCTCAAATCCTTCGAGGAAGGGGATCTTCTCCCGCAAGAAACCCTCAGCCCCGGGGTTCTGCAAACCGATCGAATTGAGCAGCGAACTTTTCAACTCGACAAGGCGTGGGGGTAGATTCCCCGGCCGTGGATGCAGGGAAACCGCTTTGCTGACAATCGCCCCGAGCTCATTCAAATCGAAGAGAGGTGCAAATTCTTCTCCATAACCGAAGGTCCCGGAGGCAGGCATCACCGGGTTCTTCAGATGCAGCATACCAATCCGGGTTTCAAGACTGGCCATCTTCAGGCCCTCTCCCATTCGACTGTATATCCATCGACTACCGGACCATCGATACAGGAGCGGATGAACTCTCCATCAGTGGATTGGTACACACACCCCAGGCAAGCCCCCAGGCCGCATCCCATCTGAACCTCGAGTGAGGCCTCAACCGGCAGGCCGGCCCCACAGGCGATTTCAAATACCTTCTGCATCATGATCCATGGGCCACAGGTATAAATCCGATTGTAGACCTGCTTTCCTGCGAGCAAACGCGCCACATCGGTGCAGAATCCCTGATGTCCCCGCGAGCCGTCATCGGTCGAAAAATGAAAGGTAAAAAAGCAGTCCTTCCTCTGAAAGGGATCAAGTTCCTGGATTTCACTTGCTGTCGAAACTCCATAGCAGAGATCTCCTGCTGCGCCCACGGCGGCCTGATCGATGACTGCCAGCAACGGCGCGACTCCGACACCACCGCCAGCCATCAGGACCCTTTCTCCGGGTTGGATCGGAGAAAAGGCGGTCCCCAGAGGGCCGAGAACATCCAGGCGGTCGCCCGGTTTTGAGAGGTGCAGGAGTTGAGTTCCCACCCCGACCTCTCGAATCAGCAGCTCGAGCCGGCCCTGATGAACGCGTTGAATGCTGATCGGGCGCCTCAGGAGTGGATGGTCCGAACTGGACACCCGGATATGAACAAACTGTCCGGCTTTGAATGAAAAGCCTTCCGGCAAGTCCTCAAGAGCCAGCAGGAACAGGCCTCTGGAGTAATCCTGAATGTCTGCGATCACGGGCTGGAACAGGGCTGCCTGCTCCTGACAGGAATGGTGCAGGTGAGGCATCAGGCCTGCACTATTCTCGCCTGGGGAGATTTTACCGTTGCCATTGCATTGCGGGTGTCAACCACAAGCTTCGCGTATTTGCCCACCTGGTCATAAGGCACCGAACGATGGTCTGTGATGATCAGAACCGCATCCGATTGCTGGAGAACTTCAGGCGTGAGGTCAACCGAATGAATGCCCAGTGCGCCTTTGCGCCCTTCCGGGTAATCCGGAACATAAGGATCATGGTAGGACACATCCGCTCCCAGCCTGAGCAAACGGTGGGTGATCTCCAGGGCAGGGGATTCACGCACATCATCCACATCCCGTTTGTAGGCCACCCCGAGGATCAGGATCCGCGATCCTGAAATCGGCTTGCGGTCCTCATTGAGCGCCAGCAGCAGCTTATGGATCACATATTCCGGCATGGAGGTGTTCACTTCGCCCGCCAGTTCGATGAAGCGGGTGTTCAACCCATAACGCCGTGCCTTCCAGGTGAGGTAAAAGGGATCGATCGGGATGCAGTGTCCGCCCAGGCCCGGACCGGGATAAAACGGGCTGAAACCAAAGGGCTTGGTGCGCGCTGCCTCGATCACTTCCCAGATATTGATGCCCATGGCATCGGTAACCACCTTGAGCTCATTGACCAGCGCAATGTTGACGCAACGGAAAATATTTTCGAGGAGTTTCGACATCTCCGCCACACGCGGACAGGAAACAGGAACGATTTTCTCATAGATCCGGCCATAAAAGGCCTTGATCGCTTCAAGGCAGGCGGGTGTCTGGCCGCCCAGGACCTTCGGGATCTTTCTTCCGGAGAACTGTGGATTGTTGGGGTCCTCTCTTTCAGGTGAAAAGGCCAGAAAGAAATCTTTTCCAACAGTGAGTCCGCTTCGTTCCAGGATCGGCAGAACCAGTTCCTCGGTGGTTCCGGGATAAGTGGTGCTCTCCAGGATGACCAGCTGCCCTTTCCGCAAATGTTTTGAAATTTCAATGGCTGTCTGTTCGACATACTTGAGATCAGGTTCCCGATGCTCATCCAGTGGGGTTGGAACACAGATGCTGATCGAATCCGCTTCTGGAAGCCGGTCAAATTGAGTGGTCGAGGCAAATCCCTTCTTCGTCGCGGTGGCGATTTCCTCCCCGCTGATGTAGTTGATATAGCTTTCGCCCCTGGCCAGCATTTCCGGCTTGCGGGCATCGATATCGAAACCAAGGGCACGGAAGCCTGCTTCAGTAAATAACATGGCTAATGGCAGGCCGACATATCCAAGACCGATGACTCCCCCTGTGAAGTCATGGCTTTCAACCTTCCGAAGAAATAAATCCAGTTGAGATTCAGGCATTGTCAATCCTTCCGGTGCAATAAATTATCGATAAAGATGATTCCCACAGGGCTGTTGTTTGTGCAAAATAAGAGCGCTTCGAAGAAAAAGGAAGGGCAACAGGAAATCTGAATGGATATTTCACAAATTCAACTGCTGACCACCCGGCAGGCGACTACTTTCAATCTTGAACAGCGAAGCAAGACACTCCCGGTGAAGCGAGGTGAACGACGCACACTCCTCGAAGCCGATGGAACCGGAGTGATCACCCAGTTCTGGATGACCTTCCCTGGATGGTTCTGGCAGCACTGGAATCCTTCCGCAGCGATCAGCCAGTCCATTCTGAAAACGCTGATTCTACGGATTTACTGGGATGGATCCGAAAAACCGGCTGTCTGTGCCCCGGTGGGCGATTTCTTCGGGAATGGCCTCTGTGAAGTGGCATCCTTCGCGAACCATTATTTTGGCATGTCGAGCGGGGGGTTCTTCTGTAAATTTCCCATGCCTTTTCGTAAAGCTTCCGGATTGAGGTTGAAAATCTGGATGCTGCCATCGATACCGATATTTTCATGAATGTCCTCTATCAGGAGGACAAACAGCTCTCGCCTGAAAAAGGCTATCTGCACGCACGCTTTTCAACCGGGAAAGACTTGCAGGAGCACCTTCCCCTCTGCCAGGTTCAAGGGTCAGGCCATTATGTGGGCTGCACTTTGTCTCTTCAGGGGCAACGGCTCAATGAGCTCAGCTTCCTGGAAGCCCCGGAATATGTATCTGTCGATGAAGACTGGGACAAGCCTCGCATCACTGGAACCGGCCTGGAGGATTACTTTCTTGGCGGCTGGTATTTCCGTGAAGGCCCCTTCCAGGGTCCCTTTCATGGTGTTGTTCTGAAAGATACCCTGCGCGCCAGTGTGGTCATGTACCGTGTCCATGAAGCCGATGCGATTCATTTCCGCCATCGCTTTCGGTTCGCATTTGTCCATCCCTGGGGCAAGGACAGGATCAATCCGTTCTTTTTTTCGAGTGTCTCCTTTTTTTACATGACAACACCGGAGGGAGAGGAAAAGGGGCTGTTCAATGCGGCTGACCTTCTGGGGCAGTACCGTGTCAGAGATACAGATCATCAGAGCATTCCCTGACCTCCACCGGAACTCGACAACTTGCCGACCGAAGTTATCCTGATAATATGGGAACATATTTCCACTTATTCAGGATAAATAAATGACTGAAGTCGGTATTGTTGGCTTGCCCCAGTCGGGCAAGAGCACGCTTATGGCCGCTTTGACCGGTGCGCCACTTTCACTCACGGGTGCTCCGGGTGAAGCCCATCGCGGAATCATTCCTGTTCCTGACCCGCGAGTCGATCAGCTCTCGGAAATCTATAAACCCAAAAAGACCACCCATGCCACCATTCAGGTTACAGACCTTGTCGGCGCGCATGGCCCATTGAAAAAGGGGGAGTTGTTCACCCCAGCTCAGATTGGCCATTTGCGTGACATGGATCTGCTGGTGCTGGTAATCCGCCTGTTTTCTTCCGATGTGGTGCCTCACCCGCTCAACCGCATCGATCCCGGCGAAGACCTGAACCTCTTTCTGGGTGAGTGCCAGCTGGCTGACCTGATACTGGCGGAGAAGCGCATCGAACGCATCGATGCCGAAATGCGCAAAGGGGGTGCCGGCAAAAAACGCGAAGACCTCGAGCATGAAAAGGATGGCCTGCTGGCTATCAAAGAAGCCCTCGAAGCTGAACACCCTGTCCGTGAGGTGGAGCTGACTCCGCAGCAGAAACAGATGTACAAAGGCTTCGGATTTCTTTCAGGAAAAAAGATCCTGCCTGTTGCGAACACGGGAGACTTGAACTCCCAGACCGAAACCGACCGCCTTCATCACCTCAAAGATCAGATAGCAGTCTGGAACAGGAAATGTGCCGCCTGGGATCTTGGTGATCCCCTGCTGGTGAATGCACGGCTCGAGTATGAATTGAGGGAAATGGTTGGACCTGACCAGCTGGAAAGCCCCGAGGCGCTGGACTATTTCAGGGAGGTGGGGCTGGAGGGTTCCAGCCAGTCCCGGATTGTCGAACGGGCCTATGCCAGCCTCGGCCTGATTTCATTCCTGACCGCTGGTGAAGATGAGGTGCGCGCCTGGACCATCCCGCAGGCCTGCCATGCCCCTCAGGCGGCGGGTGTGATTCATTCCGACCTTGAAAAAGGTTTTATCCGTGCCGAAGTCATGGCTTATCAGGACTTCATCAGCGCCGGCAGCCAGGCCGAGTGCCGCAAACAGGGGACGCTGCGGTTGGAAGGCAAAGACTATCTGGTCAAAGACGGGGATATCCTCAATATAAGATTCAGTGTTTGAAATCTCTGTGCATCCTCATTAAAGATACCCTGTATACAGGAGGGGAAGGGAAAACATGAAGGTTGTACGCTGCGAAATTCTCGAAGTGGACATTCCTTTCAAACTTACTTTCAAGCATTCCCTCAAGGAACGCGCCGAATCCGATTCGATTTTCCTCCGCCTCCGTTCCGACAAGGGAGATACCGGCTGGGGGGAATCCCTGCCCAGGGCTTATGTGACAGGTGAAACCCCACAGGAAGTGGTTCGAATCATTCGCGATGTCCTGCTGCCTGTCCTGGCCGAGCATCCCATACAGACCTGGGAGGAAGCACTCGAGCTGGCCAGCGGGCTTGAAAAAGAGGCGCGCAAAAAGAATCCGGATCTGCCGGACCGGATCGGGGCTGCACGCTGCGCCCTCGAACTCGCCTTTCTCGATCTGGCGGGAAACCATTTCCGCCGTTCCGTGTCTGACATTTTTGGCTCACGAAAAAGGGAATGGGTTGAATACAGCGGGGTGATCGGGAGTGATTCACGCTGGAAAATTGCCAAGAGCGCGATCAAGATGCGGCTGGGCGGGCTTCAGAACATCAAGGTTAAAGTCGGCTCACAGGACGACAGGGAAAAACTCCGCCTGGTTCGCAGGCTGATGGGGAGTTCGGCGGATATCCGGGTGGATGCCAATGGGGCCTGGAGTGTTTCCGATGCCATCGGGAATATTCAGCCTTCAAGCAATTCGGCATCTCCTGCATCGAACAGCCGGTCCCGGCTGATGACTATGAGGGCCTGGCATCGGTCACCCAATCGGTGACCACTCCTGTCATGGTGGATGAATCCCTGTGCTCCATGTCCGATGCAAAAAAACTTGTTGATATGGATGCCTGTGATTTCTTCAACATCCGGTTATCGAAATGTGGCGGGTTATTTGCCAGCCTCGAACTGGCGGAGTTTGCACGGAATTACGATAAAGGATGCCAGCTCGGGTGCCAGGTGGGCGAAAGCGCCATCCTGTCGGCAGCAGGCAGGCACTTTGCACTGGGGTTTGCCGGCTTCAAGTATTTCGAAGGCTCGTTTGGAACCCATCTGCTTGAAAAAGATGTCGCTGTGGAGAATCTGACTTTCAGAAGAAGGGGAATTGGCCGTACAATTACAGGGCCAGGCCTGGGGATTCGTGTCCTTCCAGAACGAATCGAACCGCATGTCCGCAAACGGCACGACATTGAGGTAGCGCAATGAATCTCATCCAGATCATCCTCGGCGTCACCGGGTTCCGTCAAGCGCGTGCTTTCGATCAACGCTGCCGCAATCCCCGCCAGACCCAGGAAGATCTGCTCCGCCGCATCCTGGAGGTGAATGCTGCAAGTGCTGTCGGGAAAGAATTTGGCTTCGGCAAAATCCGCACCATCGAAGAATTCCAGAACACAATGCCAGCCAGCTGCTATGCCTTTCACGAACCCTATATCCAGCTTGAAGCCCGGGGTGAGAAATACCAGCTGACCCGGGACAAGGTCAGCCTGTTTGCCACTACCAGCGGGACCACAGGAACACCCAAGTACATCCCCATCACACCGACTTCACGGCGCGATAAATCCACCGCGATGCGCCTCTGGCTCTATCATGCTGCAACCACGCATCCCGGCATGTTCGATGGCCAGCTGCTGGCAGTTGTCTCTCCCGAGATCGAAGGCTACACGGAAAGCGGCATCCCCTATGGGGCTGAATCCGGACATGCCTACCGCAACATGCCCTCCATCATGCGCGGGGTTTATGCCATCCCCTATGAAGTGTTCGCCATCAGGGATTATGAGACGAAATACTACACGATCCTCCGGATTGCCGCTGAAAAAAACATCACTTCAATTGGAACCTGCAACCCGAGCACGATCCTCCTGCTGTGCCGCAAGCTGAGGAAGTACGAATCACGCATCATCCGGGATATCCATGATGGCACTCTGGATAAAAACCTCGATGTTCCCGACGAAGCACGCGGTGTGATCGAAAAGGACCTTTCGGCCAACCCCGTGCGAGCCGCCTTTCTGGAAGACTGTCTGGCACGTTCAGGCACCCTTCTGCCAAGGGATATCTGGCCGCATCTGGCCATGATCGGATGCTGGAAAGGCGGGAGTGTCGGCTTGTATCTGCGTGATTTTCCTGATTTCTTCTCACCGGAAACCCCTGTCCGGGATTGGGGATATCTGGCGAGTGAAGTCCGCGGGTCGATTCCCCTGAACGATGAGGGCTGCGGAGGGGTGCTTTCAATCGAAACCAACTTCTTTGAGTTTGTCGCCGAAGAGGATGCCGAATCCAGCCAGCCCACTTTTCTGACAGTGGACCAGATCGAGGAAGGCCGCCAGTACTTTGTTTATCCCACAACCACAGGCGGCTTGTACCGTTACGATATGAATGACCTGGTCCGTGTCTCCGGCTTTCACGAGGCCACTCCGGTTATCGAGTTCATCCAGAAAGGCAAAGGAGTCAGCTCCCTCACCGGAGAAAAACTCTATGAATCACAGGTGTGCCAGGCAGTCCAGCTTGGAACCTCGGTGATTCCGGCAGGATATGAGTTCATTGTGGCCTGCCCGAAATGGGGGGATCCGCCACGGTATCTGTTTCTGGTCGAAGAGTCGGAAGGCTCATTCCCGGATGCCCAGTGGAAAGACTGGATCGCAACTGTTGAAAATTCCTTGCGGGGTGAAAATGAGGAATACGATATCAAGCGCAAATCGCTGAGGCTGGGATCCCCGATTGTCCTGGTGGTGGAGCCGGGTGAGTTGATGCGCTACCGGGCGCAAAGGGTTGCCGAGGGTGCCCCTGATGGACAATTCAAGATGCTCAAGTTGAATCCCGATCTTGAATTTCCAAAACAGTTCCGGATCCAGAGAGAAATCCCACTGCCAGAGCAACGTTAGACAGGCTCAGTGATGGTCCTTCCGGAAACAGCCTCAAAGGCTCGTATCACACTCTGCGTCCCCAGATCGCCACAACCCATCTTCTGAACAGCGATAAACATCTGCTGGGCCATCGAAGCGCCGATCAGCGGGAGATCTCCATCTGCAGCGGCTTCCATCACCAGGCGAAGATCCTTGAGCAGCAGGCGCACCATGAATCCCGGGTTATGGTCTCCATCGACTATCCTGGGGCCGAGATTCTGCAGGGACCAGGAGTTGGCCGCGCCCCCGGTCAGCACCTGGAGAGTCTTATGCAGGTCCAGTCCCGAGGCTTTGGCCAGCAGCAGGCTTTCTGAAACTGCCACCAGATGAATCGCCACCAGGACCTGATTGCAGAGTTTTGTGCACTGCCCGGCCCCTGAAGGCCCCACATGAGTGATCGTTTTTCCCATGGCTTCGAAAACCGGCAGCGCCCGTGTGTAGTCTTGCTCTCTGCCTCCCACCATGATGGTTAGAGTCCCTTTTTGTGCCCCGACATCCCCTCCGCTGACCGGCGCATCCAGCATCCCGATCCCGCGTTCCGCCAGAGCCTTCGACATCTTCCGTGTGGCTTTGGGAGATATGGTGCTCATGTCGATCACGACTGCCCCGGATTCAGCTCTGTGAATAATTCCCTCTTTGCCCAGGATGACATCTTCCACATCCGATGTGTCTGTCACCATGGTGATAATGGCATCGACCTCTTCCGCTGCTGCTCCGGGTGTTTCTGCGCGCAAGGCGCCTTCAGCAGCCAGCTGATCGGCTTTTGATGAAGTGCGGTTATACGCCTTGACCTCAAAGCCAGCCTTTATCAGATTCCTGGCCATGGGCAATCCCATGATCCCCAGGCCAACGAATCCCACTTTTTTAATTTCTGCACTCATTTCTCTTTCCTTTTCGGATTATGGTTCAGTTAGAAATCTGCCAGAGCTGGAAGTAGGGAAGGTAAGCGGCCAGCGCCACAACCAACACCACTCCGCCGATAGTTAAAATCATGAAAGCCTCCTGAAGCTGGGTGAAGATTTCGATGGCCGAATCGACCTCCTCGGTGAAGGCCTGGGCGATCTTGTCGAGCACAGTGTCCAGGGTCCCGGATTCTTCGCCGATCGCCAGCATGTCGATCATCATCTGGGGATACAGCCCGCAATCCTCCAGGGGTTTGACCAGATTCCCACCTTCCTCAACCACCTTGGCTGTATCTCGAAAGGAGGCTGAAATGAAATAATTCGGCTGAGTTTGAGAAACGATGCGCAGGGCCGGAATGATCGGTATTCCGCAATGAACCAGTGTCGAAAACATCGCCGCCACACGGGCTGTGATGATCCGTGCCCCGAGGTAGGTCCCCAGAAGCGGCGTTTTTAACTTCAGGAAATCTTCGATAACCTTTCCAGGCCTGGTTTTTCTGAACAGCAGCAGAGAGGCGATCAGCAGGATTCCTCCAAAGAGGAGCCGATGCCAGTGCCTCAGGGCGAATTCTCCGATGGCATCCACAGCGAGGGTCAATGGGGGAAGGATGATTCTCGGGTTCGCTTTGAGCGGCTCGAGTATGTTCGGGAATACAAACACCACCAGGACTACCAGCACAACCAGCAGCACAAATACTGTCAGCAGCGGGTAGACCGATGCCGAAATCACCTTGCGCCTGAGCCTTATGGATTTCTCGAGATAGATCGACAGGCGGCGCATCGATTCATCCAGAACACCCCCGGTTTCGCCGACTTTCACAATTCCCACCATGAGCTCGTCAAAGATGCCCGAATGGTTTGCCATGGCTGCCGCTACTGTATTTCCATTTTCCACACTCTCCAGAATTTCGGCGATGATCTTCCTGAATTTAGGATGAGAAATCCTCTGCGACAGGATTTCAAAGACACGCAGGAGAGGAATCCCCGCATCCAGCATGATCGACATCTGGCGGCAGAACATGGCGATCTGGGTTTTTGACACATGGCTTCTTCCCCAGAAATACAGCCCGACAGGGATGCAGCTGGCCAGAACCGAAACAATCAGAAATACATACCAGCCATTCATAAAATCCATTCCATTGACTCACTTCTCGCAGAGGATTCAGTTTTCGTCGAGGACTACAATCCTCGACAGTTCGTCGTAGCTCGTCACACCATCGAGAACCTTCCGCCTTCCGGATTCGGAGAGGCGCACCATGCCTTCTTCGGCAGCCAGGCGGGAGATCTGTTTTTCGTCTTCGCCATTGATCAGGGCATCCTCGACCCTTTCACTGACCCGGAACAGCTCGAACAGGCCGGTTCGCCCATGGTAACCGGTCCCGAAGCAGGCCGCACAGCCAACTGCCTCCCAGATCTTCTCACCTGGCTGCAGCCCAAGAATTCTTTTCGCCAGAGGACGAGGCTCAGCCTGCCGCCTGCATTCGGTGCAGAGAACCCTCACCAGCCTCTGGGCGACGACACACACCAGCGAGGTGGCGATCTGAAATCGCGGCACCCCCAGATGCTGAAGCGCAGTGACCGCGCTGACAGCATTATTGGTATGCATCGAACTGAGCAGCAGGTGGCCCGTGTTTGCTGCGCGGACTGCTGTTGCCGCAGTTTCAGGATCCCGGATTTCTCCCACCAGAAGGATGTTGGCATCCTGGCGCAGGATTGAACGCAACCCCGATGCAAAGGTGATTCCAATCTTCGGATCGACCTGAACCTGATTGATTCCCGGCAGCTGGTACTCGATCGGATCCTCCAGAGTCACGATATTCCTTGTGTGATGATTGATTTCCGAAACTGCTGTGTAGAGAGTTGTGGTTTTTCCCGAGCCGATCGGCCCGGTCACCAGAATCATTCCATGCGGATGATGAATCAGCTGTTTGAACCGAACCAGGTCTCCATCGTTGAAGCCAAGGAAACCCAGGCCCCGAAGCACCGCCTTTTCATCATGAATGCGCAATACAATCTTCTCTCCCAGATGGGTGGGAAGGGTCGCCGCCCTCAAGTTCACACGGTGATTTTCGTAATCAAATCCAATATGGCCATCCTGGGCGCGGCGCCTTTCTGTCAAATCCATGCCAGCCAGCACCTTGACCCGCGACACGGTGGGGATGCCCATATCCCTCGGGATGGTCATGATGTCATACAGCATTCCATCGATCCGGTAACGGATGCGAAGCCCTTTCTCGCTCGGTTCGATATGAACATCGGTGGCATGGGTATTGATTGCGCCCTCGATGATCCGGTTGACCATTTTAACCGCTGAATCGCTTTCCAGCAGCTCTCGAAAAGAGGCTTCATCCGCCTGCAGCGCCTTGATTCTGTCAGAGCCGGACACCGGCAGAACAATGTACTCGTCCAGGCGCTTCATGATCTCGCGCCGATCGGCAAAATACGGAACGACCTCAAGGCGTGTCATCATTTCAATCTTCTTGATAACGGCGCTGTTCCGGGGGTCACTCATCGCCAGATGGAGCTTCTTGCCTTTTCGTCTGAAAGGAAGCAGGAAATGAGTCTGCATGAGGTTGTCCGGGACCAGATGCACCACCTGAATCTCGATGGAAATGCCGGCCAGGTCCACCGACTCGATGTTGAGATGGCGTTTGAAAAGATCGGCCATGACATCGAATGTGACCAGCTCCATTTCGAGGACAATCTGGGAGACTCGCAGCCCCTTCTGGTGAGCGATCCGGTTCGCCTCTTCAACCTGCTCAGGAGTCAGTATGTTATCCTTAACCAGAAACTTCCGTACCGATGGGCCGATGTCCGTCCGCCCCTCGATCTCACGCCGCAGTTCTTCAGCCAGTTCGGTTAATGCCTCGGGCGGGACGATGCGATGATTCACCAGCAGTGTTGCGAGCGGAGTCTGGGTTTCCGCCATCTCAGCCAGCAGGTGCTCCCATTCCTCATGGCTGACCAGCCCTTTTTCAACCAGCAGATCTTCGGTGTATTTGCCCTGTTCGAGGAGGAATTCAAGGCTCAGATTTTCTATCTCACGATCTCTTTCGCTGGTGAATGGGCGTGTCAAATCCAGTGTCATCAGCTCCCGCATGGTCGAAATCGACAATCCCGATGAAAAGATTTCTTTCAGGCTCTTCTTACTGGGGGAAAATAACATGGTGGCTCATCCTTATTTGTAGGGTTCGCTTCTTTCCAGGCCAGGCCATGAAGCCCAGATGACCGGTGGCCTGCTTTCCTGAATGACATAATACCAGGTGGCTTCTGCAGTCGATCCGAGTGCCGGTGTGGCAGCCACAGCACAGTACATCCGGATCGGTGCTGTCGGGGAGGCGCTGGAGATAACCGGTTCCGCGGAAGCATCCAGGATCGTCCCAAGGACTTCCAGAGGCGGATCCCTGGGTGTCACCTGAACTCGTGTGCCGAAATAGTCATAACGCACCAGGCTGTCAGGCGGATCCCAGGCCGCCTGAAGCACTGCCCCATGACAGGCCCATTCAGCCTGCAGCCGTGCGGCTGTCAATCGGCTGCTTTCCAGGCTCGAATCGAGTGTCATCTCAAGAATCGAAAGGAGAAATGTGACAACTGTCAGAACACCGAGCGCCATGACCAGCGCATAGCCATTCTGGCTGGTTCCTGTCAATCTCCTCTCTGGCTGCACACGCATGTCTTCTATTCCACCCGGCCCCGGATAAGCATTTCGCGCATGACCGGGAAATCCTTGTAACGGCTGTCTTCAAAATTCAAATGGAGCCGTGTCCAGGCTGCCGATGAATGCCTCACTTCAGGTGAGGCGGACCAGGCCAGGCTTTCTGTCTCCTCTAACCGGAAGAGAATCTTCGATGCCTCGGAAGGAGTCTGGGAAACAGTTTTTAATGTGCGAAAGAGAGATACCCTGGACTCGGATGGATCTTCCTGGTCGAACCGGTATTCAACCTGCTCGAGATCCACCTGGGGAGAAGTTTCCTGAATCAGAACCTGTGCGCTGAATAGAACTTGAGGGGATGTTATTGATGTGGCTGAAGCAATCCGGACTGTGGATGCTTCACTTTCCGGATAACGGGAATCGAGGTCACGCTCCAAAACTGTCTGCAGCAGCCGCAGCCGGTCGATTCTCGAAGCCACACTCATCTGCTGATTGACACTTCTGACACTTGTGGCCATGAGGTGCAGGGCCATGCTTCCGACAAGGGTGGCCGACAGGAGAATCACCACCATCTCCAGCACCGAAAAAGCCCGATTCCCCCTCATCCGTCCACCTCATAATCCAGTGCAGTGGTATTGAAAACCAGCTGCTCCACCCCATGCGGCCCCACCCAGCTGATGGTCAGCTCAAGGCCGACCAGGCCTTCCACCGGGGCATCCTGTGGCATCAGCTGAACAGTGAACGCAGTTTCGTATTTTTTGATTTCCCCCAGGTTTTCATCCACACGGCGCCAGTCTTTCTCCACACGAAGCATCTCCAGAACATCCCTGCTGATCTGGAGAGCGGTGTCCATCTGATGGATTTCCAGCTGGACCCTGCGCGAGTGGTGAAACACCTGCAGGACAAAGAGCGATAAGGTGGATATCACAAGCAGGGCTGCCAGAACTTCGATGGCGGTCATTCCCCGCAGGCGGGAGGGTTGACTGGCAGGGGCAATGCAGGAAAGAACCCGGGGCATTGGCATATTTAATCCCAGCGATTCAATGGACCTTTCATCCAGATTGCAGATCCTGCCCAGGCCTGGCCCTCAGTGGCATGGGTGTGGGAAGATTCTTATGCAACCCGTTTCTCAGGTCCAGATGGACGGCGTGTGTTTCGGATTCGGTAGGATGTTGTTCGCGAAGCATGTTTCCGTGTGGCTTGTTTCGCGATCCTCTCCGGAACCACCCCTTGCGAAGCATCGGTCACAGCCTCCATCCGATTGGTTGGAGAAAGGTTTTCTCTTCTCTTTTCCATCCGTTGCATCCTCTGCGCCCCGAGCACATAGCGTTCACGATCCAGAGAACGGCAATACGGCTCCAGCTTTCCTGTTCGAACCCGGACCGATCGAGCAGCTCGACCCGCTTGACACTGAGCTGCAGCCGCAGCATGTCGCCGGTTTTCAAAAACAGCAGGTGCCCGCCTTTATAAGCCTCGGGTGTCATGTGCCCGATGGCTGCCCCATAAGTCACACCGGAAAATCTCCCATCCGACAGAAGAATCGCCAGCTTCCTCAGCTGGCTGTTGTTGTTGATATGGTGCATCGGGGTGAACATCTCCGGCATCCCATAAGCCTCCGGACCCTGGCCGCTGATGACCACCGCCACCTTGAACAGGCGCCTGTCAATCATCATGCTGAACAGGTTCGAACGGTTCATCAGGTTTGCCTCGGCCAGTGTCGGGTCACTGTCTTCACGGTTCGCTTCGATCATCGCCAGCAGGGCTTCTTTTGACAGGGACTTCTGATGGCGGAGAGAATCCACCAGATGGGCATCGGTCAATCCCGCCGTGGCCTCATCCTCGTTTTCGAAATACAGCACATAGAATACTTTTTCGTCAAACTCGCGGATCTGCTGATCACTGAAGCCGCTCACCTTGAGGATGGCTGACTCGAAGAAATTCCCGCGCAACACATCGATTCCGGATATGGACCGCCTCGGAGTGTTCAGGATAATCGGATTATCAGGAATCTTCCTCAATTCGCTCTCCTTGCGCGCTGCCATGCGGTCCTTCCAGGTGGTTCCGGTCACTGTCGGAGAACTGAGGTTCATCGGCAGGCCATTGTCAGCCAGAGATTTGATGATCGACTCTGTCCCATAGCTCTGGCCGGAGCAGCATTGTTGCGCAAGAGCAAACATGTCCCTCCCGGCTGTCAATGAATAATCAAAAAGGTCTGGAATCGGCTGGGTATTTCGGATCCGCTGGTAATCCCACAGATCGAACCGATAGACCGAATACAGCATGCAGGCCACCAGGTGCATCATCAGGTTTGTCGATCCGCCCGTGCAGGAATGGAGCCGGATGGCATTTTCGATGTTTTTCGAAACGATGTTCGAAACGGAAAAATCAGGTTTCATCAGAATCGAAAACAGGGCACGGGTGGCTGTTTCCACCTGGTTCTGGTCTGGAGGCTCGACCAGCAATTCTGTCGCCGGATGAGTCAGGCCCAGAGCCGACACCACCAGGCGTGAGGTGTTTCCAGTTCCGTAAAAAGCACAGATGCCACCCTTGGAATCGCAGGTATTGATTGCCAGTTCTTTTTCGATCCGCTTGTGGTCAGTTTTGGTGAGCAGGTTCAGCTGGACTGCGCGTTTGAGGATTCCCTGATATGCCTGGTTGGTGCTGCATTGAAGAATGTACTGAAGTGTTTCATCGAGGTCCTGTGCCAGGTGCTCATGCCGCTGCATCCGCGCGGTGGCCGCCAGGGTTTCGAGCTCCTTGCGCAGCCCTGATGGAAGTGTGCCCCCCCGCAGCACATGGGACGGAACAAATGTGGCATGAAGCGGATGATCTCCGCGCTGCTGCCGGACAGCATCCAGATTGGCCAGGCCATTCAGAATCCCGAATGGTGATTTGTCGCAGCCCGACAGCACCACAGCGCTGTGATACGAATGCGCCTCCATCTGGTTAACGACAATATCCGACAACAGGTTTCTTGAATTCAAAGAGTAGGACATGCCGATATTGCTCTGGGCGGTTCCATCACACAGCACCGGAACACCAAATGAGAATGGAACCCCACCCTGTCCCCAGATCGATGCGGCAAAGCGCAGCTTGACCTCCTCATCCATGATATGCGCCGGGTGATCCGATGAGCCACAGATGATGGCGACACGGGGGGAGTTGTTTTCCAGGCGGTCATAAATGTCACCCAGTGAAACTGCGCGCCGCGGGACTCCCGGCAATGAACGCGCCCGGTCCAGCAGGGCTGCTACCGTGATTGGTTCATTGGCCTTGCCCTGGACCTGCTCCTGGTAAGGGTTGTGCCCTTTGATCCTGATGGTATTTTCTGGCATGGGTCTTCACCGCTCCTCAATATAGCCTTCCAATCGCACGGCAAGGCGATCCGTCACCTCCCCGGATCTTCAATGGCAAACAGACCAGGTCCACTTCCCCTGGATTCAATCCTGAAAGATTCAATCCTTCGACTACAATGATCCCATTCCCCAGCAGGATATGGTGAACCGGGTGACCTTTCAGGCCACGAGGCTCGATGGAGAGGTAATCGATTCCAACCAGGCGGATGCCGCACTCGACCAGATATTCAGCTCCCTCAGGCGACAGCGCCACGAAATCCCCCATGAATTGGGGATCGTTCATCCAACGGCCAGTGGCGGTTTTCAGCAGCAGCCGTGAAACCCCTTCTGGAAGCAGTGGGTGTAGATCGCCTGGCTCAATCATCCGGTTCAGCGAGCTTAAATCCACCACTGTTGCCTTGCCGACGAGCACATCGAGGTCGAGTTCATCGATGGTGCGACCCTGTGGGATAAAATGGCGGGGTGCATCCATGTGAGTTCCGGTATGGCTCGAAAATGTGAGCAGCGAAGTATTACAGCCATCCCCCTGATCAATCGAGGCAAGGGGTTGTATTTCTGGAGATGGATCCCCGGGCCAGGTCACCATTCCGGAATGGATGGGGTGGGTCAGATCGATCCACATTTCTGGAAAAAACCTCAGAAAAATTCAATAACAGTATCAGGCTGGAGGCTTCCAGAGGCAAGCCCGTTCAGGTAAATATTCAGGAAATTCCCAGAACATCCAGATAGAGGTTTTCATACTCCTGAACAATTCGGGACCAGTCATACCGTTGCCGGGAGGCTTTGGCCCCCTCCGCAAGCCGGTTTCTGAACTCTTCATTGCCCAGGACTTTCAGGAGTGCTTCGGCCAGGGCATCCGCATCCGCATGGGGGACCAGCAGCCCGTTTTTCCCCTCTTCAACGATATCGATGATCCCCCCGACTCGGCTGCTGATGACTGGAATCCCCGCCGAAAAAGCCTCGATGTTCACGATCCCGAAATGTTCCATGTGTGACGGGCAGGTAAAAGCCAGTGCGCCGCGGTATAAGGAGGCTTTCTCTTTCTCATTGACCGATCCCAGAAATTTGACTCGATGGGTGACTCCCAGCTCCGAGGCCAGTCGATGGTAAGGTTCCGCTTCAGGGCCATCTCCGGCGATCAGCAGATCGATTCCCGGGATGCGGGATTCAATTTGACTCCAGGCTTTGAGCAGGTAGTCGATTCCTTTGACACGGTGCATCCGCCCCATCATAAACAGATAGGGACGGGGATACTGGCAGGGCGGGGCATCCCGGAAAAAGGCCACATCCACTCCGCAGGGAATCACACGGACCCGTTCGGGGGGAGCGCCGGCGGATTCGAGCTCCTCACCGATATAACGGCTGATTCCGATGCAGGCTGCCGCCTGTGGAACGATCCTGCAGATTCTTGCCTCGACTCGCGGGATTTTTCGCTCCCGTTCTCCACGGACAATCTCTGTCCCATAAGGAGCGATGAGATATGGAATTCCGGTCAGGCGATGAAAAGAATGTGCGATGTACCCCTGAGGGTATGCTGCATGGCAGTGGACCAGGTCAAAGCGATGCTTCCAGTGGGCCATCAGAAGGTGAGGCAGAACCAGGCGGGTCCCCCATCGCTTCGAGCGCAGGCGGGGATAACGTTTCACCGGGAGCTCGACCGGCTGAGGACCCTCCCCATGCTGGTTGGGAGCCAGCACAACAATCTCATGGCCTCTCTTCTGGAGGGCCACAGCCAGGTTATGCGCCATCCATTCCGCTCCGCCCACCTTGGGCAGATAGGTCTTGGTAAAAAAGCAGATTCGCAGGCTCTTCATGGAATCGGCCTTAATCCTGTTTGCGCTTCCTGGCGAGCACCAGGATCGATGCGCTGTAATCCAGATTCAGAAGCCTGAAAAGCGGGGTTGCCAGCCAACGGGACCAGCGTTTCAGAAACGATGCGCTGTATGTCCGGTAAATCTCCTGGATTTCGAATCCACTCATATAAAGCAGAGCTCCAAGGCTTTCATAATTGAGAAACAGGCAATGTGTCGGATCACTCATGAAGAGCGCAGGATTATGGATGTTCGGTGTGCTCAGGGCCAGCACCCCGTCGTCCTTCAGGAGCTTTTCGATCCTGGCCAGGGTATCCAGGGCGGCCGGCATTTCCAGATGCTCGATCACCTCCATCAGCATGATGCAATCATACCTGCCGGTGACTTCATCCATCGACCGGAAGTTTTGAGGCTGATTGGGGTCGACATCCATTGTGAGGTATTCGATGCCATCCAGGCCGAGGAGAACCTTGCGGCCAAATTCGCCATCACCCGCTCCGATATCCAGAAGGGACATGCCGGGCTGGAGTCCCCTGCGGATCGGATCCTGTTTCTTATGAATGACTGGAATATCCCAGACACGGCGAAATCGTTTGCGGATCGCTTTTTTCCCCGCCGCCCAATCGCTCCAGGATTCTGGGGACAGTTTCATCGATCCACCAGCTCCTGCAGCGCTTTTTGCAGAATCGAGGCCATGGCTCCCACCTGCAGGTCGAGTGCGCGTTCGCCCTGTTCGGCATAGGCTGCTTCGAGAGGGTCGCCGGGAAGCCTGCGAAGCGAGGAGGCATCCCCATCCAATGGATCATGAGCCAGATCGACCAGCTCCGGGCAGAGCGCCCTCATCAGGCAGGCTTCCATGCCGGCGGCCGGTGGCTGGTCCGTGAGAGTCATGTCCTGCGGAAGAATCCGGGAGAACAGAAGAATTCGAAGCCCATATTTCTGCTCCCAGGCGAGCCGATGCACTTCGAGGGCCTCGATGGAGGGATCATATCCATGTGCGACCACGATCCGAAACCCATAATCCGCCACTTCATGGATCAGGCATTCGACCAGATTGGCAAAGGATGTGAGGCTTACCCGGCAGATCGAGCACTCCGGCGAAATCATGCACAGAGACTGGGGGAGCTCCGGGCTGAAGTAGACCACCGGCAATACCACCCCCCCGACCTCACGGGCCAGGGCCGAAAACAGCCCTTGCGAGAGGATTCCCGCAAACCCGAGAGGCAGATGGTCCTGCTGGGATTTCAAAGCTCCCAGCGGCAAATATGCAACAGGGGCCTGATTCACCCGTGCCCGCAAACGGTTGGCGGTCAGGTCTGTAAAAAGAACATGTTCCATGAGATCGAAGGACCGATGCTAATCCGACCCTTCATTTCAGTCAACTTTCATAAATATCCCTTTCGGAAAACGGGTGACCTCCCTGGGCGCATCATGCTGTGCCCCTGCACACGGAAAATGGAAAGCCACTGATGGGGAATTCCGTCGCCGGCTTGAGTGTGCTGTTGGATTTTTTTAACGAACGAAACTCCAGATGTGGACGGCCTCCGTGATGTCGGTTTATAATCCGGACCAACCTTGTCCACAGAAGGGAGGATGCTCGTGCAGCAGTACACCCGCCTGCAAACTGTCATCGCAAACATTCCCTACTCCATCATGATTCTGCTTGGGGCAGTGATAATATCTCTAGGCTCCGGGTTCTCACTGACGGGTCTGATTGGCGCAACCGGCTACATCCTGTATGGGATTGCCGGGTCGGCGTGGACAATGATCTTCATCTGCCCTTATTGCGCCTACTATGCCACAAGGTCCTGCCCCTGCGGTTATGGAATGCTGTCGGCGCGAATGGTGCGCCGGGGGGAAGGGTCCTGCTTTTCAGAGAAATTCCGGCGCATATCCCGGTGCTGGTTCCTCTCTGGTTCATACCTGTAATTTGCGGAGGGATCGCTCTCTGGTTTTCACCCTCATGGGTGCTGGCTGGCGCTCTGCTTGTATTTTCCATCAACTCATTCGTCGTGCTTCCCCTGGTTTCGAGGAAACACAGCTGCAGTGAGTGCCCTCAGAAAGATGACTGCCCCTGGATGAGTGTCGGCATCCGCAAGGATAATCAGAGATTGACAGCCTGATTCGGGGAGAGCATCGGCACAACTGGCCGGATGCCGCAGCCAACGGTCTTCCATTCATCGCTTGCGGCTTTATCATGAAGTCAGATGATTTATCGATGACTTTTTTCAAGAGGTGAATTATGCCGATTTCCCCTGAACTTCTGGAAATTCTGGTTTGTCCTGACAGCAAAGCGCCACTTGTCCTGGATGGTGAAACCCTGGTATCAACCGATCCAGCCACCCGCCGCCGTTACAAGATCAAGGACAACATCCCCATCATGCTGATCGATGAATCCGAAATCCTGCCGGAAGCGGAATGGCAAACCATCCTCGCACGGCAGGGTGCTCAACCCTGTAAGAAAACCTGATTCCATATTGTTTCCACCTGCTCGGTCCGATCGATCCGGTCTGAGCTCTTTTTATAACAAATCAAGGAGATCGAAATGGCAGAAAAATTGATGATTCTCGGTTCGGGACCGGCCGGCTGGACTGCCGCAATTTATGCCGCGCGAGCCAACCTGAATCCGGTCGTTCTTGAAGGCGGGCACATCCCCGGGGATTTGCCTGGCGGGCAGCTCATGCTGACCACTGAGGTTGAAAATTTCCCCGGATTCCCCGAGGGAGTGGATGGCCAGGAGCTGATGCACTTTTTCCGTAAACAGGCCCAGCGTTTCGAGGTCAGAATCGAGGAATACACCGGGGCGGACTCCGTGGATCTTTCAAAATACCCTTTCATTGTCAATGATTCCAATGGCAAAACCTGGGAGTCCCATGCGCTGATTATCGCCACCGGGGCAACCGCCAACTGGCTGGGCCTTGAAAGCGAACAGTATTTTCGCAAAAAAGGGCTGGGGGTGACTGCATGTGCAACCTGTGATGGAGCATTCCCGCGTTTCCGTGATCAGCCTGTGGCGGTGATCGGCGGGGGTGATTCAGCCATGGAAGAAGCCACTTATGTCACCAAGTTTTCGAATCCTGTTTACATCGTGCATCGTCGGGATTCATTCCGTGCCAGCAAGATCATGGGGGAGCGTGCGCTCGCGAATCCACGCATCAAACCAGTCTGGAATTCGACTGTCGAAGAAGTTCTCGGGAATGACACCGAAGGGGTGACCGGCGTGCGTTTGCGCAATGTCCTGACCAGCGAAGTCAGTGATCTTCCGGTGCGTGGTGTGTTTCTTTCGATCGGGCACACTCCCAATACAGGGTTCCTCAAAGGACAACTGGAGCTGGATGCCAAAGGATACATTGTTCTGAAAAATCCAGCGGGTTCTCATACCAGTGTGGAAGGCGTCTTTGCGGCGGGAGATGTTGCCGACAGCACCTATCGCCAGGCGATCACTGCGGCTGGCATGGGCTGTCGATCCGCGATCGATGCCGAAAGGTGGCTGGCAGCTCGAGGCATCGACTGAGCAGATCGGGAGGTGTGAATGCCCTACGAGGATGGCTGGGCGGCTCTCAATCTCGAGATGCCGAAACGAATTCCGCGTACTGAGTATTCCCTCGAACTTCATTCCGGGGTGATACGCGCAGCCACCGGCTATGACATCCACCTGGCCGATCCGTCTGTTCGCTCCCGAGCGCAGCGGGCACTGTACGACAGCTGGAACTACGACCTGGTCTGGTCCACCATCGATTCCCGCACAATCATTACCAGCTTCTCAACCCGGATGGGTCATGCTGTTTATCAGGAAGGTGGAGTCGATTTCGATCCGATGATCAGCTCCCCATTCTCCTCAGTCGAGGAAATTTTCACTTTCGATCCCTGGGAGCACTTCGGCCGCAGAAACGAGGCTGGCTTGATTGCCGGGTTCGAGAGCCACTACCAGGCCAATTGCCAGGCTTTTCCCAACCAGGTCAACATGACCGGAATTTATGTTTCCTGCATCTCGGGGGTTCTCGATCTCTTCGGCTGGAACTGGCTGCTCGAAGCCCTTGGAACCGACCCGGTGCGTTTCGGGAAGGTTGTTCAACGATATTCCTCCTGGATTCTCCAGTACTTCGAAGCCCTGGCCAGTTCCACAGCCCCTGTGGTGATGGTTCATGATGATATCGTCTGGAGCTCCGGCCCATTCACGAAACCCTCGTGGTACCGTGAATTTGTCTTTCCGGCTTTGAAAAGCCAGATGGACCCCTTGCGCCAGGCCGGGAAGATCATCCTGTTTACCTCAGATGGAAACTTCACCCCTTTTTTCGAAGATCTGGTGGACTGTGGAGTCAGCGGTTTTGTCCTGGAACCCCTCACCGATCTGGAGCTTCTGGCGGACAGGTATGGAAAAACACATGTCCTGATTGGAAATGCCGACACCCGCATCCTTCTTTCCGGCACCCACCAGGAGATCCGTGATGAGGTGGAACGCTGTCTTCGGATCGGCCGGAACTGCCCCGGTTATTTCATGGCTGTAGGCAATCATATCCCGCCCAACACCCCTGTCGGAAATGCCCTGTACTACAATCAGGTTTATGAAGAACATTGTCTGCGATGAAGATAGGAGGAACTTGCGATGATGCTGGCCAAAGCTTGATATGCTGCCTGTATATTTCTGCCCTGGGGCCTGCAGACCTCGACTCTCTGCCGGTCTGTGTCCAGTTTTCGCCGGTGCCCTCGGGACCAGGCTGGCGGAATGCCGATGAGCCACTGACCGATGAACTGATCCGTGCCACTATCGATAATATCCTGGATCATGGCTTTACCGGGATCGAAGCCCCTCCTCATCGTTCCCCCGAAGAAGACAAGCTGATTCTCTCCTATGCCCAGTCCCGTGGCATGTTTGTCAGCGCCCATGTCGGTTCGGTCGAGATTTTCGGACGTGATGCTCCTTCACCGATCTGTGTTTATTCGAAAGACTATGCCATCGAGGTTGAACGCCGTGTGCGTGAGAACCTCAAGTCCCTGAATGGAATCCCGAGGCTCTATAACATCTTCCCTTTCCAGGATGAGCCTTTTCATGCCGGTCCAAAATCCTTCGATATGAGCCAGGAGGTGAAGGATGAATTTCGCAGGCGGTATGGATATGACCTGCCGGAGGATCTCGGCACAGCCCGGGAAAATCCACGTGCCTGGCTCGACCTCCTGAATTTTCATTCCGATAATTTTTCTGATGGCTGGAGGCAGGCTTACCGGATCCTGAAATCGATCAGCCCGGAAGTGACTGTCACTCTCACACATGACAGCCACAACACCCTGGGGGGCGGCTTTGGTTCGCATACAGAGCTGGCCATCGATGATGTCTTCCACTGGGGGGGAGATTTCGCCGATATGTATGTCTTCGATATCTACCCCTACATGAGCATCGATTTCCGATTTGGCGAGCCTTCAAAATTCCTGAAACCCCGCATTGCCCAGACCCACTACACCATGGCGCAGATGCGGAATCTGACCACCCATTACAACAAAATTTTCGGATTCTGGGTGGAAACATACAATCCTGACTGGTTCACCGGCTTTATCGATGAAAGCCGCCGCCTGAAGCACTGGACCGAAAGAGAGATCTCACTGACCGCTGTGGCACAGGGGGCCGACTATCTCCTGACCGGCCATAAGATACCGATCGATGCCGGCCACTGGGAATCATTCGGCCAGGGATTGAATCTGCTCAAAAAAGCCGGAAAAGACCTGCTGGTGGCGCCGAAAAAGCAGGCGGCCGCAGCCATGCTCTTTCCTCGAACCCAGCTGCTGCAACTGCAGGAGGAATATGCGGATGTCTCTCTGTCGTATGAACTCTTTCTGCGGGCATTCGGTGAGCTCGATATCCTTCATGAAGAACAGATCACGGATGACACCCTCAAAGGTTACCAGATCCTTGTCCTGTTTGATGTGCGCCTGCTCCCGTCAAAAACCATGCGCCACCTGAAATCGTTCGTCGAAAAAGGGGGTATGATCATCGCCGATTCACTTCCCACTCTGGATGAGTACCATGCACCGAATCCCCTCATGGAGGAGCTCTTCGGTGTCCGCCAGACCTCAGGGGATCGTATTTTACGGCAGGGGCATTGGGTGGGTTATGAAAACACTTATCCGCCCACATGGCATTTTCGGGATGAAAATGCGCTGGATGAAATCGCCGCAGAAAAACATGCAGACATCCAGGGAACATTCCTGGGCAAGGAATACGATCTGAAAGTGACCAGCCCGAGGCTCTTCCAGGCCGGCCCGGCCTCGGCACACCTGGCAGATGCAGATGGGCAATGCGGTCTCGCCGGCAGGACAGTCGGCCAGGGGAAAGTTTTCCTCTTCGGTTTCTGCATGCTGGACACCTTCTTTTCCTTTCTGCGCACCGGGAACCAGCAGGCTGTCGATGAACTGGCCGGCCTGGTCCGCGCAGTGGCACGCTCAGAAGGGCATGTGCCGAATGTCTGTTCATCGAACCCCGATATCGAGGCCTCGCTGCGAGTTGGGCGGAACTCTGCCTTCCTGTTCCTGATCAATCATGAAGGGAAACAGCCGGAAATCGATGTGGAACTCAAAACCTGCCTGCCGGATATGAAACGGATTACAGACCTTGAAGATGGCGCCGAAATTCCATTCACCCGGAAGGACAGCATCCTCAGCCTCTCAGCGAATGTTCCAGAAGGTGAGTGCAGGATCTTTCGGCTCGAATAGTTCAGGTCTCCTCACGGACTGGCTGAGAATCGAGCGCGAGAAGAATCACTTTTTCCCGTGACATCTCCCATGCGCCGATGACCAGATAAGTCGCCAGAGCTGCGCCCAGAGACACCAGGTAAGGGTAGCGCACCTGGGCCACATAGGAGCCTGAAACATAAACCAGGATTCCCACGATCAGGGTTGCATAGCCGCTCACAACCCTCCCGAAGCGGGTAAACAGGCCGAAGAAGACCACTATAAAAATCCCTGTGCTTCCGAAAGCCGAAGCCTCTTCGACCAGGTCATGAACCCCATCGGCACTGACTGCCAGAAAGTAAGAAACCAGCCCGAAAAAGAAAACAGATCCACGGGAGATCATTACCTTTTTCTTTTCACTCAGGCCCGGCATCAATGGGATGATCAGGTTGTGCGAAGTCAAGCCGCCCGCAGCCAGCAGCGCGCTGTCGACTGTGGAAAGAATCGCCGAGATCAATGCCCCAGCAAACAGGACAAACAGAAATGGATTCAGATAGTGCTGCGCCAGCTCGGGCAGGAAATGCTCGGGTATCTCAAGGCCGGGAAGTATCGCTGGCCCGATCAGTCCCAGGAAAACCGGAATCATGCCGACACAGAAATACAGCAGCCCGGCCAGCAGAGCCGAGTTTCTCGCAACCTCTGGTGATCGGGCTGCCAGGGTGCGTGATATCAGTTCCTGGGAAAGCAGGGAGCCGATAATCGGGATGCACCAGGATTCCATCTGGGCCAGTGGAGATTCCTCCTGTGCGTAGGCCAGATTGAGACGGGATGAATCCAGATGGGTGAAATTTCCACTTGCGTATTCATAACCGATATATCCCGAGATAATGAGCAAACCCAGAATGAGCACAATGCCCTGGATGAAGTCTGTGCAGGCATCGGCAATCATTCCACCGCGGGCTGTGTAAATGATGACCACCGCGGCCGAGAGGGCGATGGCGATGTCCAGTGTCATTTCCGATGCTGCGGACAGCACGGATCCGAAGGCTCGAATCTGTGCGCCGGCCCACATCACCGAGGTTGGGACCAGCAGGATGACAGACAGGCGCTCCACCCCGGGAGAGAATCGATCGCGAAACAAATCTGCCAGAGTTGTATATTGCTTTCGCCACAATGGTGCCGCGATGAACAGTCCCATCAGCAGCAGGCAGATGGTGTAACCGAAAGGGTCCATCCGTGCGCCAGCCAGTCCATGGGCATAGACTTCTCCCGAGGCCCCGATACAGGTTTCCGCTCCGAACCAGGTGGCGAATATGGTCATGACCAGCAGGCCATACCCGAAACGCCTTCCACCCAGCAGGTAATCGGCTTCAGTCGATATCTTTCGGGAAACGAGCAGGCCAACAACTAATTGGGCGCCGACATACGCGAACACACCCCAGAGGACAAGGTTCAACTTTTGAAACCCTCCAGGTGAGAGAATGAGTGACCAGGCTGATCTGATCGTGAAATTATCAATTTCCGCCTGAACTGCAAGTCCCTGCCGCTCCCTCGATTGCCAGATTACTTCATCATTTTGGTTCAAAGGCCGCAGTCTGATCATGCGCATTCAGGACCACACGGCGGTGGCTCAGAAGAAATGGCGTCCCGAGGCTTCCGGCATGGCGGCCATCCTGCCTTTTTTCGACAAAAACTGTGGAGCCGGTATCGAAGGTGTGCCCGGCGATTTTCACCGGGAAGGGAAGCCGGTAGGCTTTGACTGTATAGGTCCCGCGAAGTGTGCGGCATTCAGCGGTTCCAATGCTCGGTGTGGATTCGATCTTTTTCCCATAGATGCCATTCGAGTCAAAAATCAGATTCGAATTGGAGCCGGTATCGAGCAGAAAACGCACACTGCGATCGGTTCCCACTTCGAGTGGCAGCACAAAGCCATTGTTGTCCGGCACCCACACCAGAGCCACCCGTGTCTTGATCCCATGGACCTGAGGAGCACTGAATGAACGCAGGAACAGCCGCTTCTGTTCGATCGCCAGTTCAATCTCCCCGCGATGGAGCAGCGAGGCTCCCAGCACTCCTTCCAGCCTTTCAGCTCCTCCCCTGCGGCCGAGGGCATCGATGTCCTCATCCTGGACAAAGGCCACCACTTCATTCCGCAGGACAAATTCTCCGATCTTCAGCCTTGAGGTTGTGTAGAGGGTCTGTTCGCTGGTGGAGCCTGAAGCCGTAATTATTTCTGCCCTGGCCAGAGGGGTGGCGCCAATTTCCTTCTGGAGGGACTGCCGGATCAATGTGACCGAACTTCCCGTATCGAGCTGAAACAGATATTCCTTGCTCCGGCATGTCACCTGGACACCAATGAAGGGCGACTGGGATTTGCTGCCTGGAGAAATTCCGACCAGGGGAGCGGAGATCTCCGACTCGGCCGGGGCCATGCGGGTAACCAGCTCCGGCCAGGTGTGGTTGCGTTGAATCAGGGAATAGCACGAACTCAGCCCCACTGAAAACAGCGCAATCAATACCCAGCGAATGTGACCGGAGAAACCAGGCGCGCACACGGTATCTGAATTAAGCCTTGCTCAACTCATCTTCTCAGCTGGATTTTCCTGTTGGCTGCACACCCTGAAAACAGCCACATTTCAGAGGCACCACTAGGAAATATGGCATAAAACGTTTATGAAAATACATGGATGGCACCTCCAGGCTTTTCCATCGAGTCGAATGGGTGCATCGAATGGAAACAGGCCGGATGAATACGGCGGGGCCGGTTTCCTCTTTCGTAATCATCGGTCAATACGTTAAGGAAAACGCCGCAAAGCTTCAATGACATGAGGATTTTCTGAAATTTGTGAACAGCCGCCGGGAGGTATCCATATCCGAATGCCTGCAGGGCTTCTTTTCAGAGGAGGGAACACTCTCCAAATCTCTTCCATCGTATGAGTTCCGCCCCGAACAGCTGGCCATGGCAACCGCAGTTGCCAGAGCGATCGAGACGGAGCGGATTCTGCTTCTGGAGGCTGGAACCGGTGTTGGAAAGTCCCTGGCCTACCTTGCACCCGCCATCATCCATGCCATTCAGGAAGAAAAACACATCTACATCGGGACCGGCACAAAAACTCTCCAGCACCAGCTGATGGAGAAAGAACTTCCATTCCTCAAACGATACCTCGAATCCTCCTTTTCTTATGCTCTCTGTGTGGGTTCAGAAAATTATGTGTGTGAGCGCCGCCTGGGAGGCGGAGCATTTCCCGGGCAGGAAGACCTCTTCCCGAATCCCGATGAAATCAGCCAGCTGCGTGCCTGGGCGCAGACTTGCAGACAGGGGCTTCGTTCGGAACTCGATTTTCCATGTTCCCCCCAGACCTGGCACCAGATCTGCCGGGTGCCGGAGCTCTGTGCCGGGCAGAAATGCCCTAAAGGGGGGGACTGTTTCTACCAGCGGGCACGGGCCCGCATTGCCAGAGCCACTGTCCGGGTTGGCAACCACCACCTGCTGTTTGCGGATCTTCAATCCGATTGGGAGTACCTCCCCGCCTCGGATATCCTGATTCTGGATGAAGCCCATAACATCGACCAGACAGCCTCGGATTGCCTCGGAACCGAATTCTCCCATCGTGCTCTCGTGCGTGTCTGGGAGACCCTGCGAGGTGTGGAAGGGCGCAACTGCCTGATCGGCTCCCTGCAGGAAATTCCCATCGAACAACGGCTGGGGGTGCTGGATCTGATTCGGAAAGCTGAAAAGCAATTCCATGAATCGATCGACTGGTTTCTCCGGGAAATCCTTGGAGATTCCTCGCGCATCGCTGTCAGCCAGGACACAGCGGTTGTCGGGTTAAACCATTTCATTGAACCGATTTCGGAAGTTGTCGCCGCACTGCGCCTGGTTGCACGCAAACTTCTCCATGATGAAGTTAAAAAGGAATGCGAAGGCTACATCAATCGTCTGGACCGGATCGTGGCCGATGCCAAAATGATCTCGGACCTTCAAGAGGGTGCTCCCTGGCTGCTGTGGTGCGAGGAGGTGATGATTCGTTCACGCTCCCATCCAACCGGTGTCCGTTCGGCGGCTTTTCATGCAACCCCCCTGGAACCGGGGCGCATCCTGAATGAAAAGCTCTATCCGCACTTTGAATCCAGCATCCTCGTTTCGGCAACCCTCTCGACAGGGGGAGATTTTTCCTATGCCCAGGAGCGTCTCGGGACTGCCAAAGCGGAGACCCTCACCCTCCCCTCTCCCTTCGATTACCAGAATCACCTGCTTCTCTACACCCCCGATGACCTTCCGGATCCGGTGGATGCCGATTCATATTTCTCCCAGGTCTCCGTACGGATCGATGCGCTGGTCGATCTGGCGGAGGGAGGCACTTTTGTTCTGTGCACCAGCTATTCCTCCCTCAACAAACTGTATGAATCCTTCTGCCAGTCACACGGGCTGCCACCCTCCACGGGTAAATCCCGTTCATCGAATAAACAGATCTCTGCCTTTCGCCAGGGGGATATTCCCAAGGAACGCATGCTTGAAGAATTTAAATCAGCAAAGAAGGCGGTGCTCTTCGGCGCTGCCACTTTCTGGCAGGGAGTGGATGTGCCCGGCAGGATCTTGAACTGGTGATCATCACGCGGCTTCCTTTTCAGTCACCGGATGATCCAGTCCTCGATGCCCGCATCCGCCATTGCCGTGCACGCGGAGGCAACCCTTTCTTCCACATTCAGGTTCCCGATGCGGTCATGCAGTTCCGCCAGGGGATCGGGCGCTTGATCCGCAGCAAAACAGACCGGGGCGTAGTCGCGATTCTGGATTCACGCATCCGGAAGAAAGGTTATGGCAAGGAGTTCCTCGCTTCGGTGCCTCCCTGCCGGGTGGCCAGCCATCTCGATGAGGTCCGACAGTTCTTCTCGAAACCCCATCCATGATTCCTGTAAAATGGGGAGTTTGCAGGCACACTCATTTTTATCTGGCTGCCCGTATTTTCAGGAATTCTCTTTGAGCACAATCTCTCTGAAGATACCCAGGGCCTCTTCGAGAGCAGCCTGATCGATGCACAGGGGTGGATTGATTTTTATGGTCCCTCCTCCCGGACCTACCGGAGCGAAAGTCAGAATTCCATTTTCATAACAACGCTGTGTGATTCGGTGCGCCAGCTCGCCATCCGGCTCCTTTGTCCCGGGTTTGACAAACCGGATGCCGCTCACCAGCCCTTTCCCATGCACAACGCCAATGCACGCGGCTTCGTCCTTGAGTCCCTGGAGAAACTCCTGCTGGATCTGGCCCAGCTGGTTCGAATTCTCCACCAGGTTTTCCCATTCGATGATCTCGATTCCAGCCAGTGCGGCACGGCAGCAGATCGGGTTTCCTGAATGGGTGCTGGTCATCTCGCCATGCCCGAACTGGTCCATCAGTTCGGCTTTTCCGAGGACAGCAGACAGCGGCATCCCGCTGCTGATCCCCTTTCCACAGCACATCAGATCCGGTTCGATCCGGTAATGCTCGAAGCCGAACCATTTCCCGCAACGCCCGAAGCCGGCCTGAACCTCATCCAGGACCAGGACAATCTGATGGCTTGTGCACCACTCCCTCAGCGCCTGCATGAATTCCACAGGTGCAAAGGAAGCAGTTGCTCCCTGATAGGTTTCAAGCAGGACACAGGCGATTTCATCGGTCGTGACCGATCTTTCCGAGAGAGCACCGAGGAAGGATTCAAAACGGGTCTCCTCATTCTGGTAGCCATCCGGGAAGGGGACCTGCACAAAAGTGGGATCCTCCTGCTGGATCCAGGCTTTCAGAGCAGGGATTCCTCCAGCCATTTGCGATCCCAATGTCCGGCCATGAAAGGCATTCTGGAAACTGATGATCCGCTTCTTGCGGCTTCCACCCTGTGATGTGCCATGCCGTCTCGAAATCTTGATGGCGCATTCAATCGCCTCGGATCCCGTGGTCAGCAGGAAAGCCTTTTCCATCGAGGCCGGGGTGACCTGCACCAGCTTCTCGGAGAGAGCCGCACGCGCCTCATGGGGGAAGCAGTAGCAGTGGTGCAGTCCGCGCTCCAGCTGATCCGCCATCGCTGCACGGACCCAGGATCGGCCATGCCCGGCATTGGCGACCAGCACCCCGGATGACAGATCGATCCAGCGGTTCCCATAGGGGTCTTCCACTGTATAGCGATGCGCACGATGCCAGATGACCGGCGGCTGCCCATGCATGCTGCGCGCTTCATAATGTTCCATCTTCTCCAGCAAAGGGATTGAGGCCGGGTGTGGAAGGGCGCTTTGAATGCGCCGAAAGTCTGTGGCTATGGGTGCAATTTCCTGAGGGATGCGCGGGTAAGTGCTGGGCTGCATGTCTCTCCTCACCTGTCGAATTCAGAAAGTAAAAAACCGGGCGCGGTTACTTTGGAACTTCTTTGGTATATTCAACACCACCTTCCTTGTTGAACCAACCCATGACATTGTCGGTCTTCCGCCACAGGAAGATGCGGCCGCCATCCTTGTCGATCTTGACAATGACATAAGCGGCTGCTGAAGGATCTTTTGGAACCGTGTCTCCTTCTTTATAAGTTGTCGTCTTCCCATCTCCGGTTGTCAGCTGCACATTCCGCCCGATGATGTTCTTGATCTTCCATTTTTCATTGACCAGGGGCACCGGGGTTTCGGTGGGTGTGGGGAGAATCGGTTGCGTGGCTGTTGGTTTGGGGGTCACTAACTGAGAGAACAGGTCAGGCCGGTCTTTGAAAATGGCGATGGCAGTCGCCAGAGGAGTCGGTTCGTAGGCTTCCTCCTCGGCGGTTTCGATCAGAATTTCATCCGTCTTCATCAGGTCGGCACGCTCTGCTTTGGCCTGCAGAATATCTGTCACCAGCAGCAGGCTCAAACCGCCGGCCAGCAGAATCAGAATAAAATAGACAAGGAACTCGGTCTTCTGGTTCATCGGCTTCTTCTTCCCGGCCGGTCCGCGTGATCTTGTGTTCGACCAGGCGGGAGATGTCCACATCCGCGGTGATGGCTGAGTTTGAGGAAACCCCAGCCCCCTGCCTTCTCCGGACTGTCAGGCTTTTGATTTCAAGAACAGCGGGGTTGGTTTCGATCTGGTACAGAAACGCGGCCAGTGTGGGCCAGTCAGTCGAAATTGTCTTGAGTGAAAAGAGTAAATCTTGAAATCGTCATCGATGCGCTCAGGATTGCTCTCGATCTGGGAACTGGGAATGATGGCCGATTCCTCCAGCAGCCGGGTCAGCTCGGCATTGATCCGCTCCTTTTTCTCCTGTTCCGAGCCTTCAATCGACAAACTCTCACGGATGCGTTCGAATTCGGCACGGTACTGTTTGGAGCGGACATACTGTTCTTTGGTTTTTTCCCAGTCTTTCCTGATGTCGGCAATCTGCATATCCAGGCTCTTGTACTCGTTATACAACGGCCGGAATGCCAGCAGATATCCACCTCCGAACAGGATGGCCAGCGCAGTCAGCCCCATCAGGAATCTTTCACGTTTTGTCTGTAATACCGCCATCAGCCTTTCCTTATTCCGCTATTCCTGAAGCTTGGGATTTGTGCGCAGGATGGCTGTGGTGCCAGTCACCTGCTGGTAGTTGGGGATGTCATACTCCCCCCTCATGCGGGACAGATCCTTCGTCTCCAGCCGTCCACGCTCGATGGTTCCCGCAAAGTATGGAGAGTCCCCCAGTATCTTCACATACGCATCCATATCCGCGCCGGTGTAAGTCTCGAGGTTCATGACCACTGAATCGGATTTCTTGAATGTCAACTGGGTGATTTTGACCTTGTCCGGGGTTCGCTCGAACAAATCCGACAGCACTTTGAAAGCGGAGTTCTGGCGGTCAATGTTCTGGTTGATCACCTTTAACTTTTTATCGATGACATCGATGTCCTTGATCTGGGGCTGGATCGCCAGGATTTTGGATTGATAGATTCCGGCCAGTTGTTTTTTGTTCCAGACCGAATGGCCCACCCAGCCTCCCAGGAGCAGCAGATTGAAAATCAGCAGGATGACAGAGTTGACCAGAAACTGCTTGCGGCGGGCGGCTGCGCGTTCGTGGTAAATCTCCTCCGGGACCAGATTGAAATGGTGGGTGTTGTGAATTTCCTCGAGTGCCAGACCGATCGGGCTGGAGTAAAAAAGAAGCGGCTCGTTGGATTTTCCAGGATTGATCGGCAGGCGTTGAGTTACAGGGATGGAAATTTCATTTTCGATGGCATCTTTCAATCCAGGGATTTCACTCCCTGGCCCCGAAAACACAACATACTTCGGCATGGTCCCCATCGGTTCATGGGCAAATCCTGTTATCGAACGCTTCAGGTTGCGAACCAGGCCGGCCCACCACTGGTTCTGGTCCTCTGTCCAGTCCATCGGGGGCTTTTCAAAGCTGATTCCAAGCGATCCGGATTCAAGATCATCGGTTGCAATCGGCGCAGTCCGTGAAAAGCGCAGCTGGCGGTCAACAATCAGCCCGATCAGGGAGCTCTGGTTATCGAGGTGGAAAACTGCAAAGGGTTCCCCATCGCGTTCCCCTTCGCTGCGTGTAAAAGCATAGGCGCAGCCATGCACATCGACATCCAGCCGCAATGGCTCCAGCCCGGCTTCATCGAGCTCCTCGATGATCTGGTAGAGTTCATTGCGCCGGGCGGCAACCATCAGCACACGGGATTCATTCGCTCCGATCTGCTCGATAATCCGATAGGAGATCTCCGCTTCGTCAGGAGGGAAGGGGAGATAACGCTCCACATCGAAAAACAGCATCTCTCGGACTTCTTCCGGATCCCCGGAAGGAAGGCTGACAAGCCGGGTGATGACATCCTCCCGCGGGACACCCACGATGACATCCCCCAGATCCTTGGGGTGTTTCGAGAGGGCTTCCTTGAGGGCGGCACGGCGTCCGGCGAGCAGGTCTTCAGTCACTCCACGCCGCCCATGGGGGGCGTGGGCCTGGGTCAATCCCTTCAAGGAGATTTTTCCCGAGCGGTTGACTGACAGTGTCGCAATCCGGACCAGGCGCTTGCCATACTCGATGCCGGTGACAGTTCGCGCCTTATGCGCGGTTTCTTTTTTGGCCATCAACCCTCTTCCTCAAAATTCGTGACCAGGAATTTCACCTGCTCTTCAGGCTCACGGTCGCGTTTGAATCGGCTGCGTGAGGCATCATCCAGCTCGATCTCCTCTGTGAAAAGCCTGAGAACAGTCACATGGATGGTCTTTTTAACATCATTGACGATGCCTGTCGAATGGATCACAAAATAGTCCGAACCCACTCCGAAACTTCCCGACAATCGATCCGAATCAGTTGAGTCCAGACCGGCTTTGTCGATACCTTCGCTGTTTTCATCGGAATGGGGAAGAGTCCGGAACTTGCGGTCATCGTCCGATCCCAGCATATCATCACTTCCATTACGGTATTTGACAATCTTCTCCGCAACAGTCTGGGCATGGTCCCCCGACTCCTTCTTCTCCCCAGACCATCGCCTGGATGACTTCAAATGGAGCTGAGTTGAGGTTTGGCTTTCCAATTCTCTCGTTCGACAGACCCGACTGGACAGCCAGAAAATCGCGGATCCCCAGCTGCAGCTTCCCATCTTCATTGTCATCCGGAGGTGATTCATCCCCATCATCTTCGTTGTCATCCAGCTCCCCGTTATGGTTTGCATCCTCTCCGACAAAAATCAGATTCGTCATTCCCGGGACCAGCAGGAGCTCCTCGACTGCGCTCAAAGGGCCATTGCGCATAACAGTCCGAGGCCCGTAATTGTCAATCTCTTCGGGTGACTGGTGTGGGTTGTAATAATAATCCTCATTCGCCTGATCTCCGAACTCCCAGCCCGGAATATCAGTTTCGTCGGTCAATGTCGGCTGGTCATCCGAGTCGACAAAATCGGTGATCGCCGCCCCCAGGGCCATGGCGTATTTCTCTTCGACTCCGCACACTTCGAGAAGCCGGCGCATGGTGATGTAATTGATGGCGTTGACATTGATCCGCCCGGAAAGATCCTCCACTTTGACCGTGAATGTGCCGCGGACATCCTCGATCCGTGCCCCTTCTTCTTTTTTTCGGCCTCCCGGATTCAGCCCGTAGGCTTCCGGATTGTACCCCCAGGCTTCCGATGGGGCATCGTACTGGTAGTTCTCATCCTTATCATCGACTTCAATCAGGTCATCCTCGCCGAGGACTCCCATGTCTTTAAGTTTGTCTTCGCGAAGGTAAACCATGGCCCTTGCAGCTCCGGCCCTGGCCAGATAGAGGGCCTTGATGCTGTTGGTCTGAAAACCGGTCATGCGGATTTCCATCTGGCACTGGCGGGCATAAGTCCAGGCGATGACAGTCAATACCAGCAATGTCCAGATGACTGTCACCAGGATGATTCCCCTTTCGGATTCAGGCTTCTGATGAATCCCAGGGATGGAGGCAGGCTCGCGGGCGGCTGTCATCGTCGGCGGCGGTCCCTTCGTCCACGGTCGCCGATTTTCCGGCTGGTAACAAGAGACCGGTCGCCATTCTTCAATCGTTCGAGCCGGTCGATGCTGGCACGGTAAGCGGTTCCAAAATCACTCTCATTGGCTCGTGCGCTCACAATGTTCAGGTCAGCTGCCGGTATGGCTGTGCTGGTTGACAGCCTCACATCCTCCGTGACCCGGACATCCACCCGGACCAGGCGGGGCAGGCCAATCCGTTCTTCATCCTCTTCAGTCAGCTCGTCCTCGGGGAGATCCCGGCAGAATTCGTTGATGACGACTTCCTCCGAATCCCAGTTGTCACGCCAGTCCTTGCCATCGTAATACGCGAATTTGACCTCTTCGACTTTGTCGCATAAGGTTTGAACAATTGGCTTTTCGAAAAATCCGGCATTCGGAGGGGGTTCAAATCGCGGACGTGTCCGGCCGAGGGTATCTCCACCCATCGGGTTTCTTTGTTCCATCCGGCGCGCCTGGATTTCAGCCAGGCGTGCCTCGAGGAGGCTCCGGTAGATCTCTTTGACCAGCTTGCCTTTCTCAGAAACTTTGTAGCGCACCTCGCGGATATCCATCTTAGGGCCATTTTCGGTTTCCATTTCCTGCCGCACCACGAACTGCACCGAGCTCGAATCCCCTTTGAAGGTCACCTGCATCTGAGGCCCTTCCTCATCCAGGTAGTAATCTCCTTCCCCTAAGGGATCTTCTTCTTCCCGCTCATTGAACGGGAACGAGGCAGGACCGAGCGCACGCCGGAGATCGAGGACCATGCGGTTCAATCCGGCGCGGGTGGTCTGGTACATCTCCATGCTCTCTTTGCCCACAGCCAGGGCTGTCGTCGCTGCTTTCAATGAAACAAAGATGGTTCCAACCACCAGCACAAAGATGGTGATCGCCAGCAGCAGTTCGATCAGTGTCATGCCAGACCTGCAACCTGTGGAGGGATGGAGTGGCCTGGTCATTTCTTGTATTCCTCGGGATAACGCGGCCGCGGGACTTCCGTCACAATCCGGTAATACTGTGTCTTGTCGTGGTTGTATAAATCACGGGCATCGGTTGCCCAGATGACAGTGACTGAAATCCTGCGGGTCCAGAACTCGTCGATATCCTCGCTCGAAGCGATCCAGCGGAAATTCGGATTTTCCCTGAAATCTCCTGAGCGCGGGATGACGAATCGATCATTGAGGGTGGCGCCTGCTTCCAGCTCCGACATCACCTTCTGCGCCAGGAAAAGAGCCTCTGTATACATCCGTGCTTCGGTCGTCGCCCTCAGTGAACTGAAGATCGCGTTCAGTGCTGCGGTCACACCAACTGCCAGAAGGGTTGTCGCAACAAGGACTTCGATCAGAAAAAACCCCTGTTGTTTCACTTTTCGAGAAAAGTTCCCCGCATGAGCAGGGGTTGGCCTGCTCCGGATGATCTGATTTTTGCCAGAAAATATATTCGTAATATCAGAGGAGATATTCATATTCGCGCCGCTCCTCCTCAGGAAGAATCCGCACACGTCCATCACTGCCCCGGATTTCAAGGATCATCAGAGACCGGTATTCCGAGCTTCCTTTTGCCGTCGGAATTCCAAGGAAAACAAGGGTATCTATTGAGGTTCCATCTGGATTAAATGAGATGCGTGCATTCCGGCGTTTTTCTGTATCATCTTTTTCGGAGAAATACACCATCAGAAATTCGAAGTCCCCACCCAGCGAGCGAATCTGGTCGGGGCGGTATTTCAGTTTTTTGGAATGTTTTCCCGGCTGCAGGAATTCGAGCCAGTAATGGTTCTTGCGAAAATCGATGACAAAATCATGTTTGGCCTGCTGGAAAATACTCTTCTGATTTGCCAGGCGCAGAGTCATGGCCACTTCTTCAGCAACACTGTCGGCACGCTCCTTTGACAACACTGAACTGAACATCGGGATAGCGGCGCCCAGCATCAGGCTGACAATCCCCAAAACAATGACCAGTTCGATCAGAGTGAAAGCGTGTTGTTTTGTTTTCGCCATGCGATCTGGATTCCTTCGGTCACCCAAGCAACCCTGGTGGATGGAATTTTCAGGAAAAAATCTGGGGAGATGTGCAAGAGGAAGGGCGGGCTGCCCTGATTACACTCGGACCCCGGATCTCATTCCGGGAATATCTCCCTGAAGCCCATCGTTCCGATCCGATTCCGGGGAGTAGTCAGGGTTCGAAATGAAGGGTGGCTGATACAGGGTTCGTTGAAATTCGAGCCTTTCCAGTCTCCTTTCAAGATTATGCAGGGCACCTATTTCCCGATGCCCCGATATTCCGCCCAGCCACAGGCCAAGCAGCAAACCAACAGTGAACACAGCGAGAAGAGCCTCGGTCAGAGTCATCGAACGCCATTGGGTTCTGACCGGCCATTTAAAGTTGACAACCGAGTCGCTCATCTGGAGATCTCTCCATTTCTCTGCTTTGGGATCCCCGGGGTGGTTGAGGCCACCCCGGGAAACTTGCTATTCATTCATGCAGGTGCAGGCCACCTCGGTGCGGTTCCGGGGCGATTAACCTCCGGTTCCACCACCACCGCCGGTACCGCCACCCGTTCCACCTCCACCGCTGGTACCGCCACCCGTTCCACCTCCACCACCGGTGCCGCCGGTTGTTCCTGTTCCAGTCCCTGTGGTTTCATCGCTTTCGGACAGCCAGTTGCCGATATCGTCCTCTGTCCCTTCCTGCTTGTCTTTGCCATTGGACCAGACATCCGGCCCTTCCAGCCCGTTTTCACTCTCCTCCCGGTAGTTGTATGGCTGCCCCCAGGGGTCGGTCGGCACCTGCGGCAGAAAAGACCGGTGCTCATCGGTCTTCTCGACCAGCGCCTGAATACCCTCATCGTCGCTTGGATAACGTCCCATGGTGACCTCATACATCCCCAAGGCTGTCTGAATCGCCTGGATATCGGTTTTCGCTCGAGTTTTACGTGCATCTTCACCGACACCCGTCAGGTTGGTGACTGCAACTCCAGCCAGAATGCCGAGAATCACGATCACCAGCATCAATTCGATCAAAGTAAATCCTCGTTGTGCCTGCCGAGATCTTTCTCTCCATGAATTCATTGTTCTGCTTCCTCCTTGATGTGCGGGACTTGCCCGGAAATAACACACATATCGCCCCTCTTTGTTGGACGCCAGCAAAGTCGGGTTATTCATGATAGTTCACTTATCTCACACAGCCTGTCAACCAGCAGTCTCGGACTGTGAAGTTGTCTTTTCTGCTGTGGCCGAAAAACCATAGTCGATACCAGGGGCGGCTTCAGCCTGTTTTCGATTTTCCAGCGTGATCGCTCCCAGTGCTCCGAGAGTCACCATTCCGATCAGGATCACAACCAGCTTCCAGGTCGCCACTCCTGCCGATCGATGGTGCTCTCTTCTTGTTTCCATTCCCTTTGTTCGGCTCATTTCCATTCTCCTGCTCAGTAAGCAATCAATTGTTTTTTTATCCGGGTGTCAGGGTTACCCTCTCACCGCGGTTGACAGCTGGAAGATCGGAAGGATCATGGCCATCACGATAAATCCAACCACCAGCGCCATGCAGACGATCAGCAGAGGTTCGATCAGTGTCACAAGAGTTTTGATGGCACGATCGGTTTCTGTTTCATAAGTTTCTGCAATTCGCAGCAAGGCCCTTTCCAGCTCACCTGTTTCTTCGCCGACTGCCACCATGTTGGTGGCGACCGGTGGAAATATCTGGCTCTGCCGCATCTTGTTGGAAAGCCGTGCCCCCTCCGAAATATCCCCTTTTAGGGCAGCCACTTCATCCGCCAGAATCTTGTTGCTGATGACTGCGGTAACGACATCCAGTGCCTTGAGAATCGATACTCCATTTCCCAGCAGGGTCCCGAGAGTGCGGGAAAACTTCGAAATCTCCTGTTTGCGTATCATGTCGCCCAGAACCGGGATGTGCAGTTTCGCCTGGTCGATCACCAGGCGGCCTTCCGGCTTGGCGACAAATTGCCGGAATGCATAAACGATCATGCAGATGGCTGCAATAAACAGATACCAGTAACCTCGAATCGCATCGCTGAATGTGATCAGCACCTTGGTAACTCGCGGCAGCTCGAGCTTCTGGTCCTCGAACATGTGCACAAAAGTCGGTACGACATAAACTGTCAGGATGATGATGACCGCAAGCGCCACGCAAATCATGATGATCGGATAGGCCATCGCATTTCGGATGCGGCTGCGCAGATCGGCCTCTTTTTCCAGAAATTCCGCCAGCCGATCCAGAACTGTATCGAGATATCCTCCCACCTCGCCCGATCTGACCATGCTGGAATAGAGATCTGAAAACTGCCTCGGAAACTTCGCCAGTGCATCGGAAAACGGTGTTCCCCCAGCGACATCGTTTTTCATGCTCCGGATCATGTTCTTCATCTTGTCGTTCTCGGTCTGCTCGATGAGCACATCCAGTGAACGGACTAAAGGCATTCCAGCTTTGGTCAGATCTGACAATTGTCTTGTAAAATTAACGATATCCGTGAACCGGATGCGGATCAGGCTCTGGAAGTTGACTTCTTTCTGTAATCCCCGGCCGCCTTCCTCTTCCACCGTTATCGGAAATACCTTCATCCCCTGCAGCTTGGAGATCACCAGACGGCGGTTTTCAGCTTCGAGGATGCCCTCGACGATCTCTCCATTGGGGCGTTTGGCTTTGTAGGCAAATCGTGGCATGGCTTAAAGCTCGAATCCGGCTTCGATTACCTTCTTTTCTTTGTTGAGTTCTTCGGTAATAGATTTTTCGAGGTACACATCCTCCTGCGTGACTCGAAGCAGCTCTTCGACTGTGGTCAGCCCGGATTTGACACGCCCCCAGCCATACTGGCGGAGGGTTTCCATCCCCTGCTGCATGGCGCAACGCTTGATTTCTGCTCCGGATGCCCGGCGTGTAGTCAAATCCCGGAGCTCCTGCCCGATCGGCATCATTTCATAAATGCCGGTTCGGCCGCTGTACCCCAGGTATTTGCATTCTTCACACCCGCGCCCCTTAAAGAACGAAACCCCTGTATAATCATCCGGGCGGTATCCCAGAGCGGCCAGAAGTTCATGCTGGGGGGCAACTTCATCCTTGCAGTTGGGGCAGATCACACGCACCAGGCGCTGGGCGATCACACCAATCAGCGAGGAGGCTACCAGGAATGGCTCCACTCCCATATCCACCAGGCGGGGAATGGCTCCCGCGGCATCGTTCGTGTGCAGGGTGCTGAACACGAGGTGGCCGGTCAAAGCAGTTCGAATGGTGATCTCCGCAGTTTCCTGGTCACGGGTTTCACCGACCAGCATGATATCCGGGTCTTGACGGAGCAGGGATCGCAGCACAGTGGCGAAACTCAGCCCGATCTTCGGCTGCACCTGGATCTGCGTGATCCCTTCCATCTGGTATTCGATCGGCTCTTCGATGGTGATGATCTTCACATCGGTCCGGTTCAATTCCGCCAGTGAGGCATAAAGGGTGGTGGTTTTTCCGGATCCGGTCGGTCCGGTAACCAGAATGATCCCATGGCTTCGATGGATCATCTTCTGCCAGATTTCGTAACTCCCCGGATCCATGCCCAGGCGGCCCAGGTCATACAGTTCACCACTGCTGTTGAGAATTCGGATGACTATGCTTTCCCCATAGGGTGTTGGAACTGTGGAGACACGAAGATCAAACTCAGTTCCTCCGCGCCGGATGGTGATGCGTCCATCCTGCGGGAGGCGTTTCTCGGCGATGTTCATGTCCGCCATGATCTTGATGCGTGAAATAATCGCGGCCTGGTACCTTCGGACTGCCGGCGGCAGAGAGGCTTCATATAACAGGCCATCGATACGGTACCGGATGCGCAGACGGTTATCGAATGGCTCGATGTGTATATCGGTGGCGCGATCATTGATCGCTTCGCTCATGACCTGATTCACAAAACGGATGATCGAGGCATCTTCCGAGAGCTCTTCGATATCTCCATCGGCTGCCGCAGAGACATCCGTGGCAAACTCATCGCCTTCCTCTTCCATCAGGCTGTCGACCGTGTCCGATCCGATGCCGTAATAACGCTTGATCGCGGTCTTGATATCCGAACTGTATGCCAGCAGAGGCTCTACCTCGCAGCGCAGCAGAAGCTTCAGATCATCGAAAGCGTCATGGTTCAGGGGGTCGGCGGTCGCGACTTTGATGCAGCCATTTTCGCGCTCAACTGGTACCAGGTGGTAACGGTGAACCAGGCGGACAGGAACTAGCTGCAGGATGTCTCGCTGGATGGAGATATCCTTGATTTCGACTGTTTCGATGCCCAGATAATCGCAAATGGCATCGTGGAGCTTCTGGATGTCGACAATGCTGTTCTCCACCAGGATAGCATCCAGATCCCCACCCTGGTTGGATTGGATTGCAAGCGCCCGATTCAGGTCGTCTTCAGTCATAACCCCGAGGGTGACCAGAAGCTCTCCATAGGAACGTCCCAAAACCGGAGTTTCTGCCATTATCTCCTCGACTCAGGCTCTCTTGATTCGTACCGACATTCTCCCGGGGCGAGGCGCCTTCGCCCGGGAGACGCTCCCTGATTGCGCGTCGGTCTGCCATCCTGCGGGATTCGCAATGACAGCAGCGGGTCCTCCCCCGACATCCATCCCGTCATAAAGCAATCTCTGTGCCGCTCTGGGTCGACCCAGCCGAGTATTATCGAAAACAGTTTATTTTGTTAAAGATAGATCAGTTTTGTCTCCCAGGGGTTTAACACTGAAGCTCCAAATCAAACCGGGAATTCCCAGCCCTCCTCCGGATTTTTTCGGCATTACAGGTTATTTCCGGCGGGGGTCCTCTCTGGTTCATTCAAAACATTTCCCTTATCATCTGCATCACCCTCAGAACGGCAAAGGCCAAAGTGGACTTATATTTCGAAAGTGATTCAAAATGACCGATTTTTCTGATCTTCCCGAGCTCGAAACATTCGAAAACCAGTACCCCCAAAGGGAGTATGAAATACGCATCGAATGCCCGGAATTCACCTCGGTCTGCCCGAAAACAGGCCTGCCCGATTTTGGAACTCTGACATTTACCTACTCACCGCTTGGAAAATGCGTGGAACTGAAGTCATTGAAATACTACCTCATGGCCTATCGGAACAAGGGAATCTTTTATGAGCATATCACCAACAAGATTCTCGATGACTTTGCCAAGGCCTGTTCACCCAGGTGGGCGGTCCTCGAATCTCGATGGACCCCGCGAGGTGGAATCGCCACTGTTGTGACCTGCCGTTACCAGGCTTCAACAACCGAATAAGCCCCTTTCCCAGATGGACACCCAATTTCCGTCAGCCTAATCTGATCTCTGAGCCATGTTGGAATCTCGAATCTTTCTGCCTGGGGAGGCTGCCATGAAATCATGTTCAGCAGGCCTGATACTGATCTTCTGCTCGCTTGCATGGGCTCAATCCCCGCCATCTGTCATCCACTTGGATCGAACCTGGCTGTTCAAACCCGACTCGGCCGGCAGCGGTTTGGAGGAACAGTGGTTTTCGCGAAATATCGACCTCACTGGCTGGGTTTCGATCCAGACAGGGCGAAGGTGGGAAGATCAGGGTTATCCTGACCTGAATGGGGCAGCCTGGTTCCGCAAGGAAATTGAAGTTCCTGAATCCTGGAAAGGGTCTCCGATCTGGTTGGTGCTTGGGGGTGTCAATGATGAATATGATCTCTTCTGCAATGGCAGCAGGGTCAATTCATTTGGTGAACCACCGAAAAAATCTGTGGCATCCGACCTGACAGTCGCCGAGTTAAGTCCTTTCCTTCACCCGGGGGAAAAAAACCTTCTGGTGCTTCGTGTCATCGATTGGTCAGGCAGTGGCGGCATTCAACGAGACCCCTGTTTCCTCACGATCGAGCCACAATGCCTGCCTCCCCTGCCAAAGATTGCCTGCCAGCTTAAATACCCGGAAAAACAGCTTCAGGTGGAGTGCGACTTGACTTCACTCGGGAGAGATTTCCTTTCTGGCGACCGGCATCCGCTCCATGCACGTTTTGAATTAGACCTGAGGACGCCAGCTGATCCTGTTCAGGCTCAGGAAATCGATGTCCAGCCGGGCAGTCGATATCTCACGACCGTCTTTAAAATGCCGGCTGCTTCCGAACATTTCTGCCAGGTGCGGGTTTCGATTCCGGCAGGCCTGAATTCTCAATGGAATTATGCCAATTCCCAGGATGTCCATTGGAATCCCTGCCCCACCTGGGATAAATACCCTCACCTCAAGATTCGCAATAATTTTGTGACAGACCTGTCTGATATCGATGTCCCACCCGGCCAAATAACGGCAGGCACATTCCCCAATCCCCGATCCGGCTGGGTTTGTTTTTCCATCACGGCAGAAAATTCTTCGATCCCTGCACCGGATAGCTTCTCAGTCCTTGTGGACAGTGAAAGCCAGGCATTGATCTTCCGTGCCAATCCGAATCAACCCGTTCTCGAAGCCATGCGGATGCTGCCGGAGGGAAACCACAGCCTTGAAATCGAATCAAAGAACCAGCTGCATCTGAATATCCGCACCATCCCGGAACTGGCATACACTTATTACCCTTCTTCTTCCCACCTCAAACCCCAGGGTCCCTATGACTGGAAATACCTTGAACGTTACATTCTTCCCCAGGCCAATACCCTGGTTACCACCGGGGGAGCTCCGCCCGAAGAATTGGAAAGCTGGCACAAGGAAGGGAGGCAGTGGCTCGCTAATGCCGGACTGCCTGGTCTGGGCGCCTCCGCCCCACAGGCAGATGCAGTCTGCCGGACCTGGCTGGAGACTCCTGTCCTTTTTGATCCTCCAGTTTCGGGGATCATCGTCGATGAGTTCATGGATGCCTCTCCGCGCCACTACCAGGCCTGGAAGGATGCCTGGAAATGCCTGGTGGATCATCCCAATTGGGGATCGAAGGTGTTCTATGCTTTCAGTGGTGACATCTACCACCTCGGTGATCCGGAAAGCCGTGAATTCTGTCGCGCACTTCTCGCGAGAGGAGACCGCTTTGCGGTAGAAAAATATTTCCCTGAGGAACCTTCCCTGGAGATTGCTCAAAACTGGCTGGTCAGCGGCCTCCAGACAACCCTTCTGGACTGGAAAAATCTGTTCCCTGGATTCGAGAAACACCTTGTTTATTGCCTCGGAAACCTCACCGCTCCACCCGAATCCCTGAATACCAACCCCGGGGTCGATCTGAAAGTTTACATGGACATGCAGATGCACTTTCTGGCCACTGATCCTGCCTTCTGGGGGCTTTTTGGCCTGATGCAATACACGGCCAGTTATGCCGATGAGGAAATCCAGCGCTATGCTTTCCGTCTCTTCAGACATTACTGCATTGAAGGATCAACCGAGCGAATGAATCAGGATCCTTATCACCTGACACATCTTATCAATCCCGATTTTGAGCAGGGGCTGAATGGCTGGGAAGTTCAGGCTTCTTCTCCATCCGATATCCACTCCGCATCCATGGAAGGTTTCAGCTGGCTGCAGGGGCGTTACCCGCGAACCAGCCAGGGGGATCACTTTGCGCTGATCCATTCGGGATCATCCGGCCAGATTCGTCTGAGCCAGAAAGTCCTGAACCTGAAACCCGGACGGCCCTATTCCCTCAAGTTTATTACCGCCGATCTGGACCACCTCGACCGACCGCATGAAACCGCTCTCTCCTTTGATCTGGAAGATGTCCAGCTCCAGCCTGGCCTTTCTTTTAAAGCCTTGTATCCCAGCTGCTACTCGCACACCCTGGGGGACTACAACCGTGAACATCCCGCCTATTTCACCTGCCATAGAATTGTGTTTTATCCTGAGAGAGAGACCTCCAATCTGAAGTTTTCGCCCATTGCCCAAGAAAACGGCCGGGATGATCCACCCTCGGGCAGGATTGCGTTGAACTTTGTTGAAATACAGCCTTTTGAGAAACCTTAAAAGGAAAGAGGCCTTTTATTGAGGGCCTGGGGAGATTGGATTTCCATTGGGGCCAAGGACCTGGTGAATCTTCTCTTTGAGTTCTTTCATCCGGTAAGGTTTCTGAAGAAAGCCTGAAACTTCGATCCCATCGAAACGTTTTTGAAATTTCTTCCTGGCTGAATCCACTTGAAAGAATTACAGGAATCACTGGATCGATCCGGCGGATTTCACGGTACATTTCCTCTCCATCCATCTTCGGCATGGTGATGTCGAGAAGGATGCAGCAGATGCTCCGGTGTTCTTTCTGGAAAACTTCGAGTCCTGATTCCCCATCGTGTGCCATCAGCACATTGAATCCCATCGAACTCAGAATCTTCGAGCCAACATCGAGGATGGTCTGCTCATCATCGACAAGCAGGATCGTGCCAGTCCGCAGGATTGGGGGTTCGTCCGCAACACACTGCCCAGTGCCGATGACGGGCGGCTGGATGGCTGGCAGGAGCACCTGGAAAGTGGTCCCGGTGCCGATATTGCTGCTGACCTGAATGATTCCATCGTGGCCCTGGACAATGCCCAGCACTGCGGCCAGCCCAAGCCCTCTGCCGGTGAATTTGGTGGTGAAAAACGGCTCGAAGATTCTCTTTTGTGTGGTTTCAGACATTCCGCACCCGGAGTCTTTAATGACCAGGCTCACATATTTTCCTTCCGGCATGTCGCCTGTGCGTGGAACGGGATCAATACTTTTTGAATTCAACTCCAGGATTCCTGTGGAAATCTGGATGCTGCCTGAATCGTCCCCGATGGCTTCGGCTGCATTGATGATCAGGTTCATGATGACCTGCCGCAGCTGGGATTCGTCACCCTTGACCCAGGGAGGTTGAGAGGAGGGATGGAAAGTCAGCGCCACCTTCTTTGGAATCGAGACCATCAGCATCTCTTTCATTTCTTCGATGATGCCATTCAGGTTAAGGGGTTGAATGACAAAATGCCCTCTCCCTGAGTAAGCCAGCATCTGGCGGCAGATGTCCGAAGCATGAAGAGAAGCCTGCAATGCCTTTGCCAGGCTGTGGGAAGTTGATGTTTCGGCGGGCAGGTCCGCCAGGCTGAGCTCGATATTCCCGATGATGGCCTGCAGCAGATTGTTGAAGTCATGCGCGATTCCGCCCGCCAGAATCCCCAGGCTTTCGAGCTTCTGTGTCTGCTGCAGCAGGCGCTCCATTTCCAGGCGTTGTTTTTCCCCGGCCTTCAGGTCCGTAATGTCATGGGCGACCTGGACTATTCCATAGAGACGGCCATCGGCATCTCGAAGGGGAGTCGATGTGACCAGGAAAGTGCCACCCAGCAATGGATGATCAAGTTCACCCCGAAAGAAAGCCGCAGAATCCGGGGTTACACCATACTGATTGTGGAGATCGTGCTGGCTGCCTCCAGGATAAAAATTGAAATTACGGATCTGTTCCTGAGAAAGTGGCTCCATTCGTTCCTGGAGGGCCTGATTCATGCGCTGAACCCTGAATTCGGGATCCAGCAGGCAGACCAGGTCCGGAACTGCATTGAAGGTCCGTTCCCAGGCTTCCTGGGCATCACCCAGGGCACGCTGGCTCTCGATCAGGGATGTGACATTCCGAAGTTGAACAATATGGCCGGTGGGTTGGTGGTGGTATTTTCGAAGGGGATTGATCTGGACATCCAGCCATTGTTTTCCATCGGCTGCTTGAATCAGGTGGGTTGCTCCCGGGGAGCTGCTTCCATCTGCGTGTCCGATCAAGTCCGGCCAGGCTGGAAGAACTGCCACGATTGGCTGGCCGATATGGTTGCTGGAAATTCCCAGAAGCTTCCTTGCTGCTGGATTCGAATCGATCAGGCGATCCTGGTTGTCTGCCACCAGAACTCCATCGGCCTGGGAGGTAAAAAGAACTTCATAGGCGATTGGGGCAAGATCCAGAAGCCGGAAACGATAGATCGCCCATATCGTGACCAGTCCGGTAACTGTCAAAGCCATCGGTGTGAAGTCGATTTCCGGGATAGGGCTGTTGCCGGTGATAAAAGCAATGCTCGTCAGGATGGGAACCACAACTCCCGCCAGCAGCAGCCAGGACTGTTTGCGATACAGATTTGGCAGCCAGACCAGATGATGGACCAGGCAGCCTGTCCCGAACAGCAGGCAGCCATAGGTAAAAACTATGTTCAGATAAAAAAGCGGTCCATGGGCATATCGCAGGATGTGTGGAGTGGCCGGACTGATTTCCGGCCAGAACAATCCGTGAAAATCATTCGTGAAGGCACCGATGACCGTAATTGCCGGGATGATCCAGATGCCGATTCTGACACCTGGTTTCAGAAAACGGTGATTTCCGCAGTACTGGATAATGAACAGAAACCAGGCCGGGCCGGTTGCGACAACCCCCAGATAACTCAGCTTGCCGCACCAGACCTTCAACCCCTGGCCAGGGATCACCAGTTCCATTCCGGCGAAAAAACGCCCATACCGCAATCCCGCCAAGCAGCAGGACTGCGCTGTGAGCGCCCTGAGTCAGCCAGCGCCTGCGCCAGGTATAAACAGCCAGTCCCCCCGCCAGCACTGAGGTGATCCCATGGATCAGGACCACGATCCACAATGGTACCATGGACGATTCACTATCCTCGTTTCATATAGCCTTGAACCCAAAGGCTCTGTGCATTTTTCCAGTATCAGCCGGGGCGAGTTTTTTTAAGGAGTTGGCAGAAATCGTTGAGCTCCCTGGTGTTTGCGATGGCCTCGCGGCCCAAACCTGCTTTCCGCGCCACATCGATGCCATAACGATTATCCGCCAAACCTGCCGTATTGTGCGCATCAGGATTAATACAGAATAGCACCCCCTTGTCACGGGCCTCCAGGCAGGCACGCCAGTCCAGGTCAAGCCGCCAGGGGTTGGAGTTGATCTCAATCCACTTTCCATTCCTCGCTGTGGCATCGATAACTTTTGCGACATCGACTGGATAAGGCTCTCTCTGAAGCAGCAGACGCCCGGTCATGTGCCCTAAGAATGTGATCCCCGGGGATTCGATCGCACAAATCAGCCGTTGTGTCATCTCGGCCTCGCTCAGAGCAAACTGGCTGTGAACCGATCCCACCGCAAAGTCGCATTCGAGCAGAATTTCTTCGGCAAAATCCAGTTCACCATCACGCAGGATATCCACCTCGCTGCCTTTCAGTATCTTGACCGGTCCGCCCTGGCGGTTGTATCGATCGATTTCCTCCCACTGTTGAGCCAGCCTTTTTTCATCCAGGCCATTGGCATAAAAGGCCGCTTTGCTGTGATCTCCAATCCCAAGGTATTGGTAGCCCAATGCACCGGCGGCGGCAGCCATTTCCTCGAGGCTCGCCTCGCCATCGGAGGCGCGTGTATGGCAATGCAGTGTCCCCTTCAGGTCCCCGTATTCAATCAGGCTGGGAACCGCCCTGTTCATGGCCCAGCCGATTTCATGCAGGCCCTCGCGTAATTCAGGCGGGATGTAATCCAGCTCGAGCGCCCAGTAAATTGCCTCTTCATTCTGGCAGGACAGGATTTCACCATTTTCACGGGTCAGAGCGTATTCATTCAGGCGGTATCCAAAGGTCCTGGCCCGTGATCGCATCAGGGTGTTATGTTCTTTGCTGCCGGTGAAATAGTTCAAGGCAAATGGAAATTCATCATCCGCGACCACACGCAAATCCGAGGCGATTCCATTCTCCAGAACCACACTTGCCTTGGTGGAGCCTTGGCCGGTAATGGTTTTGACCTGTGGCAGGCCGGTAAAAGCCTCGATCAGTTCCCCAGGCTCACGGGAGCTGGCCAGAAGATCGATGTCTTTGATGGTTTCCCTTCGGCGCCTCAAAGAACCGCACAGGCTGGCGCGAAGGGTGGCGGGGTGGCTGCTGACACTTTCGAAAAGGGGTTGAGCGGCAGATTCGGCTGCTGGAAGGAGAACCCTGGCCGCATAGGTTCTGACACGCTCGATTCCCTCCAGGATTCTCTGCTCGGTTTTCTCCCCGAACCCGGATAATGCACGAATGATTCGGGCCTGGCAGGCTTTTTCGAGCTCATCGAGGGACTGGATGCCCAGGGTCGAATAAAGGGTCTTCACTTTTTTGGGGCCGAGGTTGGGTATTTTCAGGAGATCGAACAGGGTTGGGGGAAATTGCCCGCGCAGCTTCTCGTAATATTCCAGGGTGCCGGTCACTGCCAGGGTCAGAATCTTTTCCTCGAGCGCCTTGCCGATCCCTTTTGTTTCACCCAGCTGCCCGCTCCGGATCAGCTCCTCCAGAGACTCCCCGGTTGTTTCCAGCACTCGTGCCGCATTTGAATAAGCACGGGATTTGAAAGGGTTTTCTCCCGCCAGATCCAGAAGCACAGCGATCTCTTCGAGAATCTGGATGACACTTTTCTTTTCGAGAATCAAATCCATGGCTGGCAGTTTTCCTTGCCCTTTGATCATATCAAAGACCACGCGGGATGAGAGGATCCTCCGGATCACTTTCAACTCGAAAGCAGCTGGCGAAAAAAGGGGATGATTTGTCCGATGGGGCACTTCTCAGAAAGTGTTTTGAGAGTTAGTCTAAATCTGAGTACAAAGGTCGGATGTTCTAGCAGAGGAAAGTTATGGCGGATCAGGCACACAAAGGATTCTCCGGTGATGGAGCGGAAGAGAGCGAGCAGAAGAAATCTCTCTCTCTCGATGACCTGATGGAAGCAGCCGGTTTCATTACCGACACCCCCAAAGAAGGGATCGAGGATGAAGCGGCCCAGCCCTACAGGTCTCCCGATTACGGAACAGAAGTTTTCGGCCAGCAGGACACAGGCCAGCTTCAGAAAGGGCTGGCGGATATTCTCGGCATCCCTTATGTCGATGTCTCCGCGATCCGTCCCACCCCGGAGCTGCTCAAGGTCATCCCCAAAAAAACAATCGTCAAATACAAGATATTTCCTGTGGAAGCCTCTCCGACCACCCTCAAGGTGGCCTTCTCCGATCCCTATGATGTCAATGCCCTCACCGATGTCCAGCTGATCGCGGATGACATGGGGCTGGTCCTCGAGCAGTGCCTGGGAGATGAGCAGGATATTGCACGCTCCATCGATCGGTATTACACCGCGGAGCGTAATGAGATCATCGGGATGATCGACCAGGTGTCCGACCAGCTCGCGACTTCGGGAGCCGGCAGACCCTCTCAGGCCGATAATGTCATCGACCTTTCGAACCTGGGCGATGAAGAAGATTTCTCATCACTGGCTAAATCCCTTGAAAATGCCGATCTGGATTCGGTTGAAGCCCCGATTGTCCGCCTCATCAACCTGATCTTCCAGAAAGCCTTGCGGATGCGCGCCAGCGATATTCATTTTGAGCCATATACCGATGAATTCCGCATCCGGTTCCGGGTGGATGGCGTGCTCCAGGATATCGACAGCCCCCCCACCAAACTTCAGCCTGCGATTCTCTCCCGGCTGAAAATTCTGTCCGGGATGGACCTTGCCGAAAAAAGAATCCCGCAGGATGGGCGTATCCAGATGAGGATCGACAACAAGGATATCGACTTCCGTGTTTCGGCGCTTCCGGCGATCTGGGGTGAGAGTGTGGTTCTCCGAATTCTCGACAAGACCGGCCTCGTGCTGGGTCTGGAAGAAGTCGGTTTCATGCCCGACAATGTGGCCCTGTTCCAGCGCCTGATCAAGCGCCCCAATGGAATTATCCTGATGACCGGTCCCACCGGCTGCGGAAAAACCACCACCCTCTATGCAGCCCTCAATTCGATCAACACGGTCGATGTCAAAATCATTACTGTCGAAAACCCGGTGGAATATATGATCGAGGGCATCAACCAGGTTCAGGTAAATGAAGATATCGGCCTGGACTTTGCCCTGGCGCTCCGCACCATGCTCCGTCAGGCCCCCAATGTCATTCTCGTCGGTGAAATGCGTGACCTCGAAACCGCCGAAACCGGCATCCGGGCTGCCCTTACAGGCCACCTGGTTTTCAGCACCCTCCACACCAACGATGCCCCCAGCGCCACCACACGTCTGATCGAAATGGGGATCAAACCCTACCTGGTCGCTTCAGCTCTGCAGGCGATTATTGCTCAACGCCTTGTCAGGCGCATCTGCCCGGAATGCAAAGAGCCTTATTACCCGCCCCCGGCACACATCGAAGAACTGGGTTTCAATCCGGATGATTACCGTGGACAGCCATTTTACCAGGGTGTCGGCTGCCACACATGCAGTTACTCCGGGTATCGTGGCCGAACCGCCATCCATGAAATCATGGTCTTGAGCGATGATCTGCGCGGGATGGTTCTCAAAACTTCCTCGGCGGAAAAGGTTCGAAGAAAAGCACGCGAAGAAGGCATGCGCACACTCCGCGAAGATGGCTGGCAGAAGGTTCTGCGTGGGGATACCACCATCGAGGAAGTGATGCGTGTGACTGCAGATGAGCTGAAATAGGCCCGGGCAGTGCTAATCTTTGAGATTCGTGTAGATCAGAAAGCTCAGGAACAGAAACCCCAGCAGTCCATAGGTGCACACCCACAGCGCCAGCATGCCGGCATTGATGTCGATATATTGCCCCGACAAAAGGACAATCATCGACCAGCCATACACCACCACCCAGGTGATCAGAAATGTCTTCTGCCAGTTGCGGTATGCGCACACCAGAGCGATCCCGATGCCGAAAAAAAGGGCATAATCACTGACACCATAACTCGACCAGGCTGTTTTCCAGGCATCAATCAAATCCTGCATGGCAAACCCCTTTCATTACCTGATAAATATGTTATAGCGGATATGTTGTATATGTCAAATAATATTTTCGGGGAGATCTTACCATCATGCTGATCGAGGGTGGTTCCCAGTCCTTGTTGGTCCTCGATCGTCTCCAGACCTCATTCTACCGCAAGGGAAGGGAAGTTCGTGCGGTCGATGGTGTTTCGCTGGAGGTTCATGCCGGTGAGGTGGTTGGCCTGGTGGGTGAATCCGGTTGTGGAAAAAGCGCGACTGCCTTATCCATCCTGCGTCTGATCCCATCTCCACCCGGGAAAATCGTGGGTGGAAAAATCCTGTTTAATGGAAATGATCTGCTCGCCCTGAATGATAAGGACATCCGGAAAATTCGGGGGAATAAAATTTCCATGATCTTCCAGGAGCCGATGACAGCCCTGAATCCGGTTTTCACTGTCGGCAACCAGATTGCCGAGGTCTTCCGGGTTCATCGTGGCATGAATCGGAGAGAAGCCCTGGATGCAAGCATCGCAATGCTGACTCAGGTCAGGATGCCGGAACCGGCCAAAAGAGCCAGAGAATACCCCCACCAGCTGTCTGGAGGGATGCGCCAGAGGGTCGTCATCGCCATGGCACTTGCTTGCCGCCCCGAGCTCCTGATTGCTGATGAGCCAACTACTGCGCTGGATGTGACAGTCCAGGCGCAGATCCTCGCCCTGATGGAGCAGCTGCGGAAGGAAAATGGATGCGCTGTTCTGTTCATCACCCATGACCTCGGGATTGTGGCCGAATTTTGTACCCGGGTAGCGGTCATGTATGCCGGACAAATTGTGGAAGTAGGACCTGTCAGCCGGATCTTCGAGGAGCCAAGGCACCCCTACACCCAGGGGCTGATCCGCTGTGTCCCACGGGTGGACCGCCCCCGCCGCGGCAGGCTGCCGGTGATTCCAGGAACTGTTCCCGAGTTTAAGGAAGCCTTGCCCGGGTGCCGCTTCGCGCCCAGATGCGACCAGAAAATGCCTGAATGTGAAAGATATAAACCTGAACTCAAACCGATTTCAGGGACCGACATCCAGGTGCGCTGCTTCCTTCATCACCCCCCGGATGCATCCGGAGAGTGATCCGCCATCATCTCTGTGCATGTTTTCGGATGCAGCCCACCAGGTATTCGATCCCCTCTACGGTCATTCGGGGATGAATGGGAAGAGTGACCAGCTTTTCCGCGATCGATTCCGCCACCGGGTACTGGCCGCGGTGAAATCCCCGTTTCTGGAATGCCTGTGTCCAGTTGAGTGGGTTGTAGTGGGTTCCGACTTTGATCCCGCAGTCATGCAGCATGGTGTAGATGAAATCTTCCTTGTTCATTCCATAGACCTGTGGATCGATCAGCAGCGGATACAGATGGAAAACATGCTTGCATCCCGGAGCCACTGTCGGCAGAGTCAGCCCGGGAATATCTTTCAGCCCCTCGGTGAGAATCTGTGCAATCTGGATTCGCCTGGCATTGAGTTGTTCGAGTTTCCTGAGCTGGATCAGACCGGCAGCCGCCTGGATATCGGTCATCCGGAAGTTGTACCCGGCATCATCGAAATCCTGCCACCAGAAACGTTTCCCCATCGGGAACTGTGATTCATCGATGCGGCAGTACTTGGTCGAATTTCCATAGACACGCGCGCAGTGTGAACGGTACAGGGCAATCCTCTCGAAAAGATCCGGATCATCCGTGACGATCATCCCTCCCTCCCCGAGGGTCGACATGTTCTTCTGTTCATGAAAACTGAAACAGCCGGTTGCACCGAAATGCCCGGCCCGGATTCCCCTGTATTCACCCCCGACTGCATGGCAGGCATCTTCGACTACTGCAAACCCGTGTTTCCTCGATAAGTCGAGGATTGGATCCATGTCACAACACTGGCCATACAAATGCACCGGGATGACAACCCTGGTGTTCGCGGTGACCTTCTTTTCGATCTCATTCGGATCGATGTTATATGTGGCAGGATCGACATCGACAAAATCCACTTCTGCCCCGAGTGTGCAGGCAGCAGCGGCCGTGGCGATCCAGGTCAGCGGGGTCGTCAGGACCCTGTCACCCGGGCGGATGTCCAATGCGATCAGGGACAGGAACAATGCTGCAGTGCCATTGCTGACCACCCGCGCATGTGCACTTCCGATGTAGGCGGCGAATTCCTTTTCAAACTGAATGCAGGCATCTCCTGAGGTGGGTGCTCCCTTGCGCAACACCTCCAGGACTGCCTGCTCTTCCTCTGGACCGTATTCGCTGCCGAATTTGCTTTCCAGTTCAAATTTCACTTTTGGTGCTGTCATGTTCCCTTCCTTTCCTGCCGGAGTTTCAGGGGTCCCGGCTGCTTCAGTGGGTTCGCAGCTGCAGAAGATAATCTATCCCCTCCTCGATTCCTTTGAAACGAGTCGTGAGCTGAGATCGAGTCCAGTCCTGGTTCAGGGAGACATCCCGGGGGCGGGGGGCACGGCCCGGGATGGCATCGGCATTTTTAACAACGACAAGCGCTGGGTCATACCCCAGCCTGGCGGCGATTCGCTGTCCCATTTCATAACGTGTCAGTTTTTCGGTCCCGGCAAGATGGAAGATGCCGGTCAAGTCATTCCCGGCCAGCTCCAGGATGGCTTCCGCAAGAGTCTGAACATCGATCGGTGACCGGATTTCATTGTCCGGACACCCCACCTCCCTGCCACTGTGCAGGGCTGATTCCATCTTGTCCAGAAAGGAGTTCCCCTCGCCGCGGGTCGAAAACCCCATGACCAGACAAAGGCGCGCGATGGCCCATGGGATTTTTGACCCGGAGACAATCTGTTCAGCCGCCTGTTTTGTTTTTCCATAGAAATTAACCGGACTGGGTGAATCATGTTCCCTGTAGCCGCCCTGCTCACCATCGAAAACTGTATCGGTGGAAAGGTAAACCAGACGGCACTGGCAGGTTTCACACAGATGGACCAGCTTCTCAGTCAGTTCGACATTGATCCGCCAGGCCAGCTCCGGATCCTTCTCGCAGGCATCGATATCCGCCATGGCAGCCGCATGGATAAGGCTTCCGGGGCGGGTTTCCTGCATGAACTTTTCAAGCCTGCTGAAATTTTCCTGCAGGTTCATGGTGTGCCAGAAATCAGATTCAATTCCCATCGGCTGGGTTTTGCTGGAAATTCCATGCAGCTCGAAGCGATCACTCCCTCTGGAAAATATGATTCCCCCGACAAATCCTCCGGCTCCAGTGAGAATCACTTTTTCTCCCATCGGTCCTTGACCTCCCCTTTATGGATGGCGTTGACAGCTGGCAGGTTGCATCCTAATGGTATCTCTCTCCCGGATGGAGGGGTTTCGGATTGCAGACCATAGAAAAAAGAAAACCAAGAGGCACAGGCTAATCTCATGGCAAAAACAGAATCTTTCGATGTATCGACCGGTGTTGACCTGCAGGAGGTGGACAATGCCATCAACCAGGCCCTCAAAGAGATCACACAGCGTTATGATTTCAAGAACCTGACAGTTCAGATCGACCTCGACCGCAAGGAAAACAAAGTCAACATCGATGCACCGGATGAATTCAAACTCAATGCGGTGTGGGAAGTGCTGCTCTCGAAGATGGTCAAACGGTCCGTGCCCACCCGCAACCTGCATCGCGGGAAGGTCGAAATCGGTTCGCATGGCCGTGCTCGCCAGACTGTTGACCTGATTCAGGGGCTGGATGCCGACCTGACTCGCAAGGTTGCCAAACTGGTGAAGGATGCCGGCCTCAAAAAGGTTCAGGTTACCATCCAGGGTGACCAGGTCAGGATTTCAGGCCCATCTCGGGATGACCTTCAGGCGGCGATTCACCTTCTGCGGGAACAGGATCTCGGAGTCGAATTGAAGTTCGGCAACTATCGCTCTAACTGAGCCGAACCGGTCTGTCACCTGCCAGGCCGGTTGAAAATGCTGTAGAGGCTGCTCTGGATTCGTCTGGCCGGGACAACACGGAGCAGATCCTGTTTTCGGAACAGCCCGGTGAGCCAGGCCAGGCCTCCATACCCCAAAGTCAGAAGCAGGCCTTTCAACCCAAAACCGGCCATGCTGCTTCCGTTTGCGGGCAGGCCGGCCAGCAGCGCGAATCCAATACACCCCACTGCACAGAGGCTGGTCCAAAAAATCCGGGTGTCGATGGCGCCAGTATATGGGAAACAACCAGCAGGCCGCCAACCCCCAGGGGAAGGATGCATGTAAAGAGGACAATGCCTTTCCCCCAGCCGATCACCCAGGCAGCATAGGGAATGACAAAAGCGAATCCGACTGCAAGGGCTACCAGATACTGTTTCATCCGGGTCAGCGAAAGCAGCATCCGTAAATGGAATTCAGCTGCCAGCATCAACCCCCCGGCAATCCCTCCGATCTGAATCAGGCGGGTCATGAGATTGATATCGCGATGGTACTCTTCCCCCAGAACAACCCAGATCAATGGGCGTGTCATCCCGAGTATCATGGCCACCAGCCATCCCCCCAGAAAGGCGCTCATCCGCCAGGACTCCGCCTGAATTTCTGAAAAGCGCTCTTTCTCACCCGCCTCCGCCGAGGAAACCAGCCAGGGGTAGGCGCTCACACTGAAGATGCTCGCCAGATAAATGACCAGGGCGAAACCCTGGATGCTCAATCCCAGATACCCCACCTGCTCTCTTGGAAATTCCATCTGACCGGCCAGCGGCACCAGGGTTCTGGTGAAGATCTGATAGATCAGCTGCCCGAGCAGGGAGGCAATTCCCAGTAATTTGATTTCATGCCAGGGGAACCAGGACTCACAGGGAGCCAGCGCCGAGATCTTCTTGTCGAACCAGGTGTGGCTTCTGCTGCGGAATGAAAGAATCATCCAGGCCAGCGAGGGCAGGGAAGCCACCAGCAGCAGGATCGGAATCCACTCAACCGCCCAGGCATCGATGGTGGAAGGCCCGGAAGTGGCGGCCATCATCCCGGCATAACCTCCGATGAGCACGACCCGCATAAACAGCACCAGAACCGGAAACCAGGTGGTCGGCCCCAGAAAACCGAGGCCATACTCGGCGCTCGAAAGCAGCTGCGCGGTCCCGGAAACCGCCACACCAAAAAAGATCCAGGCAAAGCCTGTCCGGTCTGCCAGGAATGGATAAACCAGCCAGATCGAAAGCAGCATGACAAAAAACCAACGGAACACCTGGCGGATAAACGGCCACTGCCTCCCCGGATCCGATACACGGTAGATGGCAATGAAGTGAGAAAGCATGGGTGCAGCGCAGCCATTCAGCAGCCCCAGCAGGAACATGAAAGATCCGAGGTAATATTGCAGGGTCCCATGTGCTTTCGGGCCAAGAAGGATGGGATACACCACCAGCCCGACCATGGACAGGGCCAGATTCGCCCCTCGGCCGGCCAGCAGAATCAGTGTTTCCCGGCCAAGGGAGGGTTTTTCAGGGCTGGATGCCATGGCATCTCGGAAAAGTGGTTGATTGCATGGTTATTCCCGGAATGGGGAGGGGGCAGAAGGGTTATACAGATTCCGGATTGCCTGGCTCAGGTCACTCTGCCGTATCAGTGTTTCACCAACCAGGACCGCCGATACCCCCACATCCCGCAGGATCTCCAGATCGGCATAGCAACGGATTCCGCTCTCACTCACGACCACCGATTTCTTCGGGGCCAGCCCAACCAGATCGAAGGTGGTCTGCAAAGTCACTTCGAAGGTTTTCAAATCCCGATTGTTGATTCCAATCAAATCTGCTCCACAATCGATGACCCGCCGCATCTCGGTTTCATCATGCACCTCGCAGAGCACCGCCAGATTCAGGCTGCGCGCCAGGTCGATGAACCTCTTCATTTCCGAGTTGGTCAGAATCGATGCGATCAGCAGAATCGCATCCGCTCCCAGCAGCCGAGACTCCGGCACCTGGAATGCATCGATGATGAAATCTTTGCGCAGTGCGGGAATTTTGACTGTTTCATGAACAACCTTCAGATAGCCTGGATGTCCCTGAAAATATTTTTCTTCGGTCAAAACGGATAATGCCGCTGCACCTCCCTTGGCATAAGCCAGCGCGATTTCCCGCGGTTCAAACTCTTCCCGGAAAACCCCTTTGGAGGGAGAGGCTTTTTTCATTTCGGCGATCAGGGTGATTTTCTCCTTGCGCACCAGGGCTTTACGAAAGTCCCGTGGGGATTCCGCCCGGGAGGCCTCTTCCATGTATCGCTCGAAATCTCTGCCTTTCTTCAACTCTTCAACTTCAGGTCTTTTATCGGTTACGATCTGTTCCAGAATCGATGACATCCTTCTCCTGTTCCTCTTTCTCTGGGCGGTCGACAAGCAGGGGCATCATAGACAATATGCCGGGCGGATTTCAGCCTTTCACACTCATGGGCCGGACTTCATTTGATGCCTCCTCATAATTACCAGCTTCCACCATAGAGGCGATCCCCCTTCCCACAGTCATCCCCGGCAGCTGGCCACCTCTGGTTGAACGGCATCTCAAGTGGCTCCATGAATACAACCAGATCCACAACCTCACCCGTGTTCCTGAAGAAAAATGGCTTGAAAGGCATGTCCTCGATTCGCTCGCCCTCCACTTTGCCCTCTGGAGGCCGACTGGCCGAGTCCTCGACCTGGGCACCGGCGGCGGGTTTCCGGGAATTCCTCTCGCTGCTCTGAATCCGGATACCCCCTTGTCCTGCTGGACTCCAAACAGAAAGTCACCCGCCTCCTGGAGGATTTTATCCAGTCGGACCCGGACAGCCCAAATATTCAAACCCTCACAGCACGATCCGAAGAAGCTGCCCATGATCCCGGTCATCGGGGCTGTTACCAGACCGTGGTCACCCGGGCTGTGGCGGCATTGCCGGTCCTCATCGAGCTGGCTCTCCCTTTTCTCACCGATGGCGGCCAGCTGATCTGCTGGAAATCCGATCTCTCCGAGCTCTCCACAAGCTCGAAAGCCTTGGCTGAACTCCGGGGATCAATTTCTGCTCTTCACAAATACCACTTACCCGGCGAGGAAAAGGAGCGTTATCTGATCCAGATCACACACCAATCCCCCTGCCCGGATCATTTCCGCGGAAACGGGAATCCCGAACAAGAGGCCTCTGGTGGAATAATTCTGCTTAAAAAAATATCGCCTCATCGCGTTTTTTCCGGCTAAGATGAACCCAGGACAGCGATCGAGGTTCCACCGAATGAAGATGCTCTGGTATCAGATTTTGATCTTCTCTCTTGTGGGAGGAGTTTCAATGGTATCTGCTCAGCAGGTTTCACCCAAAAGAATCTACCTGGCCCCGGATGACCACACCGATTACTTCTGGACCGCCACAGGAGATCAGTATCGTCAGGCTTTTCTGGAGATGATCGATTACTACCTCGACCGTGCCGATGCCACCATGGCGAATCCGGCGGATCACCAGAGCCGTTGGAACTGTGATGGCAGCCTGTGGATGTGGGAGTACGAAAAAAACAGGTCCCCGCACAATTTTCAGAGGTTCATCGACCGCATCAAAAGCGGCCACATCAGTGTTCCTCTCACCGCCCTGGTGTCGTGTTATGGAGGCGCCCCAGTCGAAGCCATTCTGCGTGGCATGTATTACCCGGGATCGATTGAACGCCGTTATGACCTGCGCTTTCATCTGGCTGTCTCCATGGAGAATCAGACTCTCCCGTATGGGCTTGGCTCGCTCTGGGCGGGCGCGGGGGCCAGATATTCCTGGAAAGGCATCTGCGGCTGCGCTACCAAGGTTCCCGATGCCGGCAGCCGGGAGCATGAGATCTACTGGTGGAATGGACCGGATGGCAGCCGCATCCTCACCAAGTGGTATTCTCTGGTCAGCAATCAGAGCATCGGGGGGTATGCCGAAGGGAGATCCCCCTCAAACGCAATCGATTATGTCGATTCGGATCCTTCGTTTCTGGCCAGGCATCCCTACGGGATCATCGGAATCTTTGGCCAGGGGTGGGATGATTTCAAAACCACCAACCAGAACCTCCTGAATGCCGCCATCACCCAATCGAATGCCAGCCGAAGAATCATCGTTTCCAATGAAGCCGATTTCTTTCAGGATTTTGAATCTGTATATGGCCAGTCGCTTCCTTCGCTTTCCTGTGCTTATGGCAATGAATGGGACCTTTACTGCGCCTCGATGGCGGAGGTCTCTGCACGAATCAAGCGATCGGTTGAAAAACTGCGCGCCGCTGAAGCTCTGGCGACACTGGTCAGCCTGGCCGATTCCACCTTTATGGACTCCCGTAAAGCTTCCCAGGATCGGGCTTTCCTCAATTATGGCCTCTACTGGGAGCATGACTGGACCGCAGATGGGCCGGTCGGCAGGCAGGCACGCGCAGACTGGCAGCGAGCCATTACCGGCGAAATCGAGGAATATGTCGATTCTCTTTTCGAAGATTCCCAGGCAGCACTGGGCGGCATGATCCACAAATCGGGAACCTCTCCCAGATTTTATGTTTTCAACCCCCTCGGCTGGTCAAGAACGGATTCGGTGGATCTCCCCTACACGACTTCATCGCCATTCCATGTGGTTGACCTCTCCAATGGACTCGAAACCCCATCACAAAAAGTGACTCTCCCGGGTGGGGCCTCTATCCGCATCCTGGCTCGCAGTGTGCCTCCAGTGGGATACAGGGTTTTTGAAATTCGCAGCGGAGCCGGTACCGCTTTCTCCCAGGCTGCCACAGTCAACGGCAACACTCTTGAAAACGATATGTATCGGCTGACCATCGGCCCTCGTGGTTCTGTAACCAGCTGGATCGATAAAACCCGTTCCAATCGTGAATTCGTACGCACTGTCGATGGGCTGGCGGTGAATGATTTCGGGTCGGGTGCAGGAACGACTGCAGTCGAAAATGCCGGCCCGGTATCGGTGACCCTCAAGACCACGATTGCCTCACCACTCCCACGGACTGTGCGTGCCACCCTGACTCGTGAAGTCAATCGGGTCGATTTCATGAATGAGATCCAACAGAACTTCAGCGATGTCCTTACCTGGGGATTCGGGTTCAACCTGGATAACCCGGTGGTTAACCATGAGGAAGTCGGTGCAGTGATCCGGGCGAAGCTTCTGGCGGATGGGGGCCACTACTCCGGCAGGAATGCGAGGTATGACTGGCTGACCCTGAACCACTTTGCGGATATCGGTTCGGGCAGCCTGGGAGTGACCCTGTCCAATGCCGATTGTTATTACATGCGCCTCGGGAACAGCACTCCCTCGAGTCTGGATACCTCCACCCCATTGATCCGTGTGCTCGCGGGAGGGCAGGTGGATGGAACTGGCCTCGGAATTCAAGACCAGGATGGGGACACCCATTTTCTGCAGCGCTTTGCACTCCAAACTCATGGAGCCTATTCCTCTGTGGATGCCATGAAGTTCGCTCTCGAACACCAGAATCCCCTGATTGCCGGACCTGTCACAGGGGGGCAGACCTACCCGGAAACAACCTGGTCTTTCCTGACTGTTTCAGATAACCGAACCCTTCTGTGGGCCTTGAAACCTGCCGAGGAAGGGATAAACCGCGGGATAGTTGCACGTCTCTGGAATCTGTCGGACCAGCAGGCCACCAGCAAAGTGACATTGCAGAATCGAAACCTGCGTTCAGCCAAAGCCCTGACACATATCGAAACAGAAACTGGAAATGCCATTCTCGAAGGTGGAGCCTTGAAAGAATCCTTTCAAGGACATCAAATTCGAACATTTCTCCTGGATCCGGAGCCGGGGTCAGCCTCGAATTCATCCTGGATGCTGTACTGATTTCCCAGGCAGAAATATGTGCTCCTCAGGTGCTGTGTCACTGCAGATTGTTCCGCTCCAGCAATCTCGCCAATGTGCCGGAGATTGAATTATCCTTTTCAAAAAGGATCCCAATGATGGCGCATCGCAAGCAGAACCCTGTACCTCGAAGACGCAAATCCCTCCGGCATGCACCCCCGGGTTCCCCTCCGGGAACCATCGCGGTCGATCCTGACGCTCCAGCCCCATCCGTGCGGGTTCTGGGGTATGGTCCGGATACATTCCATGAAGAAGAAATCCAGGATTCCGGCCGCCTCAAATCACTGGCCGCCACTTTCCCGGTCACCTGGATCAGCGTGAGCGGACTGGGAGATTCGGAGGTTCTGAGCCATATCGCCCAGACTTTCGGCATACACCCCCTGGCCTTGGAGGATGTGGTGAATGTTCATCAACGCCCCAAGGCGGATATGTATGGCGATCTGCTCTTTGTCGTGATGCGTGGGGTCTATCTCGATCAGGATCTGAAAACGGAACAGGTGAGCCTGTTTCTCGGAAAAAATTTTGTGCTGACCTTTCAGGAGGGGCATCACGATAGCCTGGAGGTCATCCGGGAGCGAATCCGGCTGGCCAAAGGGCGGATACGCAACCACAAGGCGGACTACCTGGCCTACTCCCTGCTCGATGCAATCATCGATGGGTATTATCTGCCACTCGAGGTTTTTGGCGAACGGATCGACCACCTGGAGGACACGGTTCTCATTCATCCCTCTCGCCAGGCGGTGCTCGAGATTCATTCCATCAAACGGGATCTTCTCGATCTGCGCCGTGCCATCTGGCCGGCACGTGAGATGATCAATGACCTCCTGCGTGACCCCATTCCTCTCCTCTCGGAGGAGACCCGTCCTTACCTCAAAGACTGCTATGACCACATCATTCAAATCATCGACCTGGTCGAGACCGACCGTGAACTCGGATCGGATCTGATGGATCTCTACCTGTCCGCAACCAGCAACCGTTTGAATGAAATTATGAAGGTACTGGCAATTATCACCACCATCTTCATGCCGATGTCCTTTGTGGCCGGGCTTTACGGGATGAATTTCAACTCCGAGAGATCCCCCTGGAATATGCCGGAACTGAACTGGTATTGGGGGTATCCCATTGTTCTGGGAATGATGGGATTGATGGCTGTCCTGCTCATGGGGCTGTTTCGCTGGAAAGGCTGGCTCGAACCTCTGGACACCCCCACCGATCCCGCCCGCCTGGGAAAACGCCGGTTTGCTGGGAGAAATCATGGGGATGGGCTTGATCCATGACCCGGGGGGTGTCAAGCTTCGAAGATTCACGCTCTCTGGGAGCAGGATTGTTGGAGCTTTGAATTGTTCCTGCTAAACTGAGACCATTCTTTCAGACTGAAGGAGAAATTGGAAACCAATGAATTTGAGAACACGCTGTTCAACATTGTGGGTTGTACTCATGGCCATGACCTGTGTTTTGACCGCAACCAGCTGCTGGGCTGATTCAGTCCTCAAGGCTTTTGTTGAGAAACCCGATCCCACGACACACTGGGAAATTGTCGGTTCAGCAACGGAAGAGGGTGTGACTGTCTATAATATTCTGCTCACCTCACAGACCTGGCGCGATATCCCCTGGAAACATCATCTCGCCCTGGTTGTTCCCGAAAAGAAAAAAAGACACGAAACATGCCCTTCTGTTCATCAGTGGTGGCAGCCTGGATGAAAATGGGAATCCCAGGATTAAAAATAAATCCGATGAAATCGCACGAATCGGCAAGATCGCCACTCTGACCGGTTCACCGGTCGCTGTTCTTGGCCAGGTTCCGAACCAGCCCCTTTATGGCGGTAAAAAAGAGGATGACCTGATCTCCTACACCTATGACCAATATGTTAAGACAGGCGACAATACCTGGCCGCTTCTCCAGCCCATGGTCAAAAGCGCAGCCAGGGCGATGGATGCTGTCCAGGATGTCGCCAAAACCAAAGCGGGAGTTACAGTGGAAAAATTTGTCGTTTCCGGCGCCTCCAAGCGTGGATGGACCACCTGGCTGACCGGGGCTGTCGAGCCGCGTGTGGCCGCCATCGCCCCGATGGTGATCGATACCCTCTATTTTGAAAAACAGATGCCCCATCAGCTCGAAAGCTGGGGCAAATACAGTGAACAGATCGAGGATTACACCCGCCTGGGACTTCAGGAAAAACTGGCCTCAGATGAAGGCAAATCCCTTCGCCAGATTGTAGATCCTTATTCTTTCGTTGACTCTCTGACCATGCCCAAACTCCTTTTCATGGGGACCAATGATCCCTATTGGGTGGTGGATGCAGTCAAGTTTTATTACGATGATCTCAAAGGCGATAAAGGCATTCACTATGTGGCCAATGCCGGCCATGGCCTGAAGGATGGGAAAGAAGCCATCGAGAACCTTGCCGCCTTCTTTGCCACCATCGCCACCGGCAGGAAGGATCCAACCCTCAACTGGAAAACAAATGTCGAGAATGGCAAGGTTACAGTCAATCTGACAGCCAATGTCGATGCGGTTTCAGGGAAACTCTGGACTGCCACACAGAGTGACCGGGATTTCCGGGATGCCACCTGGACCAGCCAGGGGCTTGATTCAGATGATTCCCGGGCGGCTACAGTCTCTGTTCCATTGCCAAAAGAGGGCTTCAAAACCTTCTATGTTGAGGCCTTTTTCCCAAGCCCGCTTGGCGGAGACTGGTCGAAATGCACCCGGGTTTTTGTTCTTGATAAAAACGGAATTCTTTGACCCCATCTTTTTGTAATGGCCAAAGGAAGGATTTGCTATTATCCTGTTTGATGAAACTCGATTGAAGGAATCAAATGCTATGATCGATCTGAACCGGTCCGTTCCGGGAAACTCTCCCCTTCGTGGCGGGCATACATTCCTGATCCCTGTTATGGGAACTGGATTTACAGTCGATACCCCGTTGAAAGTGGCTCGTTACGGGATTTCATCGGTCGTCTCGATTGTTGATGACAGCCTCGCGGAAAATGTGCGGCGGTATCATTCAAACCGGCTTGGTGAACCATTTGAGCCGATCGAAGAGCGCGAGGAAGATTCGCGTGCGCGGAGGATTACCGCTTATCTGAACTTCCTCCAGAGAATGATTCAGAAGCAGGTCGAGCAGCTGAAGTCATCACCATTCGAGCCTGGCAGCGAAATCACCCGTTATTACAGCCTCCTTCCCGATGGGCCGCTCAAAGATCTTTATAACCGCATGTGCGCCAGTGGAGATGAGGCCACATGCCTCGCTCTTCAGGCTCAGCTGCGCGAGCTTGCCGAACCCGGAAGCATCGATGTCAACATCATGACCAAGGTGGACCGGGATCATTACAAGAATGGAGTCAAGCTTCCACCTGAATTCAGCGATGCCCTGTCTTCCATGCGGGGGTTTGCACGCAGTGATCTCTCCTCCGGGGTTGTTCTTTCCGCCGGGCTGAATCAGAGGCTTTATTCCTATATCGCCCAGTTCGAGGATTTCTTCCCCAATCCGGAAGGATTCCTGAAAAAGAAGATTATCCTCAAAGTCAGCGATTTCCGTTCGGCTGAAATCCAGGGCAAATTCCTCGCTAAAAAAGGCATCTGGATTTCGGAGTATCGAATCGAGTCGGGCCTGAACTGTGGCGGACATGCTTTCGCGACCAAAGGCCAGCTCATGGGGCCGATCCTTGAAGACTTCAAGAACAAGCGAGGACAGCTTACCCAGGAGCTGTTTGCGGTTTATAACAAAGCCCTGGCTTCCCTGGGGAGGCAGCAGATGGATCGCCCCGGAGAAGTCCGGGTCACTGTCCAGGGCGGGATCGGCACCTCTATCGAGCATTCCTTCCTTCTTCGCTATTACGAAGTGGACAGTGCCGGCTGGGCCACTCCTTTCCTCCTGGTGCCGGAAGTGACCAATGTCGATCCGGAGCACCTGGAGAAGCTCTCCCGCGCGGGTGAAGAAGATGTCTACCTGAGCGATAGCTCTCCCCTGGGTGTCCCCTTCTGGAACCTCAGGATTTCTACTTCAGAGCAGGAGCGTGAAAGGCTCATCGAGGAAGGCCAGCCCGGCAGTCCCTGTCCCCGGAAATATCTTGTGTCCAATACCGAGTTCACTTCGGTTCCGATCTGCCTCGCATCGCAAACCTATGTCAAAAAGAAGCTGAGAAGCCTCGATCAGGAACCTTTGCCAGGGAACCACCTCCAGCGTTTGCGGGAGTATGTCCTCGGGAAATCCTGCTTGTGCCGTGACCTTGCGGGAGCCTTCGAGCGCATCACGGGAATAAACCCGGCTGCAACTCCGGCAGTCTGCTGCGGCCCCAACATCATCAACTTCAATAAGATTGCCAGCCTCGAGGAGATGGTCGGTCATATTTATGGGCGCCTTTCCCTCCTCAGCAATCCAGACCGGCCTCACATGTTCATCAAAGAACTTGGCCTCTATATCGATTTTCTTCGCAAGGAAATCGATAAGTACATCGATGGCCTCTCTTCCCACACCCCGAGCTACTTCCAGGAGTTCAAAGAAGGGCTGCGCAGCGGGATTGAATATTACCGGAACCTTGTCGACCGGCTGGATCACTCGGAGCAACCAGGTTTTGTCGAGAAATTGACCGCACTGGCACAGGAACTGGAGTGGATTCCATCTGCTGAAGCCACAGCACCTGTCTGATACATGGATGTCGCCGTGTGATTCTCAGCCCGGTGTCGGAGAGGCATTGGTAACAGATCAATCTGTATTGTGGCTGGAGAACCGGCTGCAATAAAATGAAACCACCCTGGTGGACATCCGATATCTATCAGTAAGGAGTTTTTCAAAAAATGGTGACCCTCCGCCCGATCTTTTCATTCCTGGTAAAATCGACATTCCTTCTCCTCTGCTGCCCGATCCTGTCCTTCGCGTTGGAAATCAAGCTGAACGAAAAGCCGATTTATCAGGAACCACCTGTCTTCGTGAAATCCTGCCCGAATGGAATCCTCGAAAAGGTGGGCGAAGGAGATGATACGATCCAGATCGTCCACCTCTGGGGAACCCCCAGAGAGATGGGAAAAGCCCATGGCGAGCTGTTCAAAGAGGAAATCGCCGAACACCTCAAAAACATCAGCGAAGCGATGGCGCGGGATATGGGCGCCGATCTTTCAATACTCGACCATGTCTGGGCAGCCGCCAAACCTCATGTCAGCCCTTACTTCATTGAAGAAATGGAAGGCCTGGCCGAGGGGTGTGGTGTCGATGTTCAATCGGTGATTCGATCCAATATGATCGGTGAAGCCAGCGAGTGGCACTGTTCGCTGTTCGGCGCCTGGGGCAATGCAACAAAAGAAACCGGGCACCTGCTCCAGCTGCGGTCTCTCGATTACGAGGTCAATGCCGGCATCCAGAAATATCCGGTCATTTTTGTTTATCATCCGAATCCGGGCCAGGGTCATGCCTTTGCCAATTTCAGCTGGGCGGGAGTTATCGGGGCTGTGACTGGAATCTCCTCCGAGCGCCTGGCGATCTCCGAAATCGGCGATGACTATGACAAAGCCAATGACACTTTCGATGGAATTCCCTTTGTTTTCCTCCTCCGTGACATCCTCCAGTTCGACCATTCCCTCGATGAAGCGACCAGCCGGATCAAAAATGCCAAACGCACCACCTCTCTGATGTATGCTGTCGGAGATGGTGAGATGGGGCAGGCGCGTGCTTATCAGACCTCGCACACTCTGTGCAATGTGTATGACCCCGCCAACCTGGAACCCCTGGTCGATACCCACCCCCGGATCGATGATATCGTCTACTGGGGGATGAGCTGGAATGTGCCCGCATTCGACAAACCGCTCCATGACATGCTCCAGAAACATTATGGAAAGCTCAATGGCGAAGTCGTGGTCCGTGAAATCCTGCCCACAGTTCGCACCGGCAACCTTCAGGTGGCGGTGTATGATCTGACAGACATGGTGGTCTGGACTGCCAATGCCCGTGCCGATGGTGAAAAAGGTCCACGCAATGCCTATGAACGCCAGTTTGTCAAAGTCGATATGAACAGCCTTTTCAACCGTGAAAAACCGACCCCTCAATGACAGGACTCCGATGCGCCCGGCTCCAACATTAGCCCGGCTTCTCTGTGCCTCTTTCCTGCTGCTGATTCCTTCTTTCAGCCAGGCTGTGGAACTCGTTTACCTCAAATCGGGCAGCACCCTGGTTGCCGAAGAGGTCCGCCAGAATGTAAAACAGACCGAGGCCCTGCTGATCTCCGGAACAAAAGTAATTATTGATAATGCAGATATCGACCGGATTGCCACAGAAAGCACACCCCCAGTCGACCTTTCGAGAATTCAGATCGACCCGGAAAAAGCCCTGCCGGAAACCAAAGACCCCCTCGATTGGTGGCTGGATTACCGCACCCCGCCCGAAGAAACTATCTCAAAGCGAATTTTTCTGAGTTTCGAACAGCAGGTCGAACGAGGTGAGAAAAATCCCCTTGCGCGCAGCCTTGAGGATGTCAAATTCGCAAGAAAGAAGAGAGTCCCCCAGATTGAGTTTGCCGATTCGATCCTGTACCTGGGAATGGACCTGCAGTTCCATGACACACCCGGCATCACCTTCGAGGAAGCTTATAAACGCCTTCGTGCCCTGGAGCAGGCCCCGGCTCTGCAGGAGGTCATTGACCTGATCGCCCAGGTGCGCCGTTCCGCCCGGGATCCCCGCAAGGAACAGATTATCGCTGCGGCGATCGAACTGAGAGACCGCCTGGATCCCTCTTTCCAGTATCAGATCCTCCAGATCGAAGGACAGGCTGCACAGGCTGAACGGGAACGCAGGGGAATCCACTCACTCCGTCGGCAGTAAAACTCAACAGGACCCATCAGTTCCCTCTGCTGAACAGGCCACGCAGCTTCCTGCGGGTGAAGTACTGCTGAGCGAAAACACGCGCCTTGATCTGGCGGATTTTTTCGGCACGCGCAAAGCGTTTCGGATTATCTCCGAGAAACCGGCATTCATCCGGCAGGAGCACCAGGCTGACATGGATGTTTGGAGCCAGTCCGATCGGCAGCCCTCTTTCCATGGTGGCGCTGTAAAGGCGTTCAAAGACAGGGAGCAGATCCTCTGAATTGGGAGGAGGGAACTCCTCCATATCGGTGCCTTCAGTGGCCGGAACACACACACAGTGGGGATCGCCCCGATCGAGGTCATCCAGTCGATGGCGCGGATCGAGGCCTCCGGCGGCTCCAGACCGACTATGATTTCACCATTGGCGACCCAGGGATTCTTCCAGGTCCCCTTCCGGGATAACTGGGCACAGTATTCCACAGCATCGAGGTAGCGCTGCAACCCATACTCACGGTTTTTCCCCGGGCATATCTTTTCGAAAGTGTCCTGATCGAACAACTCGAAGCAGAATGACACCCGGTTCACTCCAATGGCCTGAAGGCGGTCGTATCGCGACAGATCATGGTGAGGCGGCGTCTGCACCCCGATGAACAGATCGGTTTCGGCTTTGATCCTGCGGATCATGGGTTCGAGGATGTCGAGATAGGTTTCCCCTGTATAATGGCCGGTATTGAAATCAACATAGGTGATGCCTGTTTCCTCCCGGGCGGCATGGACCACATCCATGATGTCCTCGATGGTTTTATCGTCTGCGTCATCGTATCCCAGATTGAGGCCGACTGAGCAGAAACGGCAATTAACCCGCGGCGATTCTTTCCAGTATTCACAAACCGCCGCTGGATAGATGGCCAGGTATGTCCCCTGCAGTGTCCCAATCCGGTCCATGCGTTTTCCTGAGCGCGATTGCTGATCATACCAGAGCGGGCGCGGGGCGATCCCCACCTCCACCAGCCTCTCCCCTTCGTAATGGACAAAATACCCATGCTGGTCGTGGATCAGCTCATACGGGCTGTCGGCAGCGAATTCCTCCGTAACCGGGACATTGGTCCAGAGGTTTTCCGGGAGGATGAGCTCGATTCCGCTTCCCAACCCCGCACGGGTCCGCAGGATGGGCCTTCCATGCGTATCTTTGGGTAAACACCCTTCCGACAGACGGATCCCTTTGCAATACAGATCCAGTTTCAACCAGGCGGGATTTGTTCGATCGATCCCATTTCCATTCACGCAGCTTTTCATGGTTTGAAAACTCCCAGTCACCTGTTCATGGCATCGGGTTATTTTACCTTACTTTTGCCGCCGAGGGCACCTCTTCCCAAGGTTGCCGATTCGCATATCATCACCCCCTTGTTGATTGATGATTGGAGTCTGAAGGATATAATTCCTGGAAGGAGCAAGACCAGCGTGTTTGAAGAACAGCAGCAGATGGCGAAAGCCTCTTATCACGGGTGACCGAACTCGGAGGCCGTCTTTGACGTTGCCGGAAAACGGCAGCGCCTTTCCGAACTCGAAGCCTTCCTCGAACAACCGGATGTCTGGGGAAATCCCGCCAAAGCACAGGAAATCGGACGTCAGACCAAACGCCTCAAAGATGAAATCAACCGCCATTCCGGTATCAATGGCCGTGTCCATGACCTTCTCGCCCTGATCGAAATCGCTGAGGAGGAAGGCGCCGAGTCTGAGGCCCCTGAAATCGACAGAGAACTGAATCAGATCTCGGAATCGGTCGATTCGTATGAACTCGAGTGCACCCTTTCCGGGGAGCACGATGCCGAAAACTGTTATCTCACGATCCATCCCGGGGCGGGTGGCACCGAGTCCTGCGACTGGGCTGATATGCTTCTCCGGATGTACCTTCGTTATTTTGAACTGCGGGGCTACAGCATCGAAGTCATCGACCACCAGCCGGGAGATGAAGCCGGAGTGAAAAATGTCACTCTATGGGTTAAAGGGGATTATGCCTTTGGAAGGCTTCGGGCCGAGCATGGCATTCACCGGCTGGTGCGGATTTCCCCCTTCGATTCCCAGAGCCGCCGCCATACATCCTTTACCTCGATCTCTGTGGTGCCGGAAATCGATGATGACATTGAAATAGAGATCGATGAAAAGGATTTGCGGGTCGACACCTATCGATCCAGCGGTGCGGGCGGCCAGCATGTCAACAAAACTGATTCGGCTGTCCGTCTGACCCACCTTCCCACAGGAATCGTGGTGTGCTGCCAGAATGAGCGCTCTCAGCACAAGAACCGTGCAACCGCCATGAAGGTTCTCCGTTCCAAACTGTACGAACTTCAGATCAAGGAGCAGGAGGAGCGTCTTGCCGCAGCCAGTGATGAGAAAAAGGAGATCGCCTGGGGGCACCAGATCCGTTCCTATGTTTTTCACCCCTATAACCTTGTCAAAGATCATCGTTCGGGGTATGAAACAAGCAATGTCAGCGGGGTCATGGATGGAAACCTGGATCCATTCATTGAATCTTACCTTCGCTGGCGCTTGGGAAAGGTTGTCCAGCAGGAACCCTGAGAAGCCTGTTCTCCTCCATTCTGCTGATTTTTACATGCCAGGAATCATTAACTGAAAAACAGGCTTGAGATTCAGTGGCCATTTTATCCGGATGTGGATAGAATAGATTGTGGTCGGAGGGTGTGGGAAATTTTATCCGTATTGTTTTCGATAATCCGTTTCATTCTCACCCCTCCACCACCTTGTTTTGTTCGAAATCCGCCATCTCAGCCACCCAGTTGACACAGGCATACCCTCCTCATGCGTGTCGATGATTTTGATTACCCTCTTCCTGAGGAACTGATAGCGGATCGCCCTCCCCAAAATCGCGCAGATTCCCGGCTGATGCTGGTGAACCGTGAAAAGAGCACGATCGAGCACCACTCCTTTCGGGATCTTCCAAGGCTTCTGCAGGCCGGAGATGTCCTTGTCTTCAATCACTCACGGGTCATACCCGCCAGATTATTCGGAACCAAACGTGGCGGGGGAGCCAGAATAGAAATTCTTCTTCTGGAAGAAAAAGGGGATCACTGCTGGGAGGCTCTGGCCCAAAGAGCCATCCGCCTCAATCCGGGAACCTGCATCGATTTCACGGATGGGGATTGCTGCCATGTGGCGGAAGTCCTTGGTGAAGGGCGGTTTATTCTTCGATTCTCTTTCCAGGGAACCTGGCTGGATTTCCTGAACCGGGTCGGTTCAGTTCCCATACCACCCTACATCCTGAAACAACGGGAAAAGTTACCGGCAGAAGAACAGCGTGCTCTGGCGGAGATCGATCGAGAGCGTTACCAGACCGAGTTTGCGGAGATTCCCGGTTCTGCTGCTGCTCCTACTGCCGGGCTGCATTTCGACCAACCCCTTCTGGCTGAATTGCGGACTCAGGGGCTTCAGCTGGCCAGTGTGGTCCTTCATGTCGGCCTGGACACCTTTTCTCCGGTAGTGGTTGAGCAGGTGGAAGATCATAAAATGAAAAGCGAGTGGTGTTACTGCCCCGGAGAAACTGCACAGCTCATAGAAGAAACATCCAGAAGGAATGCTTCCCGTGTTATTGCTGTTGGAACAACCTCATGCCGAGCTATAGAGGCCTGTGCCCGCCTGGAATGGCCCGCCGACCCAATCCGGACCGCCCTGTTCATCAAACCGGGCGACCCTTTTCTCGTGACAGAGGGCCTGTTGACTAATTTCCACCTGCCGAAAAGCACTCTCTTGATGCTGGTTTCGGCGTTTATGGGGAATGACCTTCGAAAAAGAGCGTATGAGGCCGCTGTGAAAGAGAAATACCGCTTCTATAGTTACGGCGATGCCATGCTGATTATATAGGTCATTGAAAAACCTGAGGCTGATTTCTGATCTTCCCTGCTGTGATGCTCACATAGAAATGTCCAGCCGTGGCTGTTAAGAGAATAGCGGTTTTTCAAATATGACGCGAAGTCTTGCGTTTCATTTCCTGAAGGGAGTTTGTTTATGAACAGAATCTTATCCGGTGTTCCTCAATTCCTCATATTCCTTTTTCTCGTCACACTCACAAGAACGGGCATGATGGCTCAGGAAACCCCATCGACAAAACCCTCCCTCCGTGATGTCGTTGGCATCAACCATATCAACTCCATCTACCATCTGACAGAAGAAGACTACATCAATGAAGGCGCGGACAGGATCCTTGAGCTCGGCAGCCGGGTTATCAAACTCATCATCCGGGATCATCTGGAAAAATATTACTCCTTCAATTCCGAATGGCCTGAAATCACGAGCCTGGTTCAGGCTGCCGAGACGCCCATCTTCCAGAAAGTCTTCGCTAAACCATTCACCACCTATGTGCTGATGACCTTCACTCCGGGGCACGATATCCACTATTTCACCAATGGCATGACGGCGGAGGATGTAGAGCGCGAACGAAAGGCCTGTTACGATTTCACCAGGTATCTGCTCACCCGTTACAAGGGCACGGGGAAGACCTTTGTCCTCCAGAACTGGGAGGGAGACTGGGTGCTGACCCCACCTCCCCTCGATATGGAAAAGAAACCGGATCCGAAGGCCATACAGGGAATGATTGACTGGCTCAATGCACGCCAGGATGGTGTGCAGCAGGCTCGCGATGAGGTTGGCATGGAGGGGGTGAGGGTTTTTCATGCAGCCGAGGTGAATCTGGTCGAGAAAGCCTGGCTGGGGCATCCCACTGTGACCAATGATGTGCTGCCAAAAACCCACTGTGATCTGTATTCATATTCAGCCTATGACACCATGGCGCAAAGCGAGGAGAAATTCCGTAAAGCGCTGAATTATCTCGAAGAGAAGTCTCCGGACAGTGCTGCTTTCGGATCGAAAAACATTTATGTGGGTGAGTTCGGCTGGCCGGAAAACCTGGTTGGGGAAGAGAAGCGTGCGGAGATGATACGGTATACCGTCGAAACCTCCCTGGAACTCGGTGCACGCTATATCCTCTTCTGGGAGCTCTACTGCGATGGCCTCAAAGCCCCGGTCGAGGGACGCCCCATCGGGAATGCCGACATGGCGGGCAACTGGCTCCTGCGCCCGGATGGAACCAAGTCGGCTGCATGGAATTATTTCGAAGCTCTCTATAAAAATGATGATGCCATTAACAAATAGGATGTTAGATTCATTAAGCAATGAGATCTGAGCCGGTCCTGCTTATCTCACAGAACAATGTTGCTGTGGCTCGATCAGAATCTGCTGACAAGCCTGATGTCGATCACTGGAGGATACTTCACGACCCTTGCGGGGGCCTCATTTTCGAATTAAAGTCAATTTTATCGGCACTGATAAAGTGCTCTGGCGCCCGCCAGCCTATCAGAACAGAAATCTGCCGAATAACGACAACGCACCAGGATCCGGTGCAGGAGGAAAATCTCAACTATGGCTCATGTACTGCCCGATTTACCGTACTCCTTTGATGCCCTCGAACCGCATATCGATGCCACCACCATGCAGATTCATCATGGGAAGCATCACGCCACTTATGTCGCCTCTCTCAACACGGCGCTAGAGGGGCTGGATTCACTCGCTGCCCTTTCCGTTGAAGATCTTCTGCGCAAAATCAAGGATGTTCCAGAAGCCAAACGGCAGGCAGTCACCAATCATGGTGGCGGCCATGCCAATCACACCCTTTTCTGGAAAATTATGGGTCCTGGCAAAGGGGGAGCACCTAAAGGCGACCTGGCATCAGCCATCAATGGCGCTTTTGGAACCTTCGAGACATTAAAGGAAAAGTTTGAAGCAGCCGCAAAAACCCGTTTCGGAAGCGGCTGGGCCTGGCTGGTTAAAAATAAGGATAACTCACTGGAAGTCCTGAGCACCGCCAACCAGGATTCTCCCCTGATGAATGGGCAGACACCAATCCTCGGGTTGGATGTCTGGGAGCACGCCTATTATCTCAAATACCAGAATCGCCGCCCGGACTATATTTCCGCCTGGTGGAATGTGGTTAACTGGGATGAAGTAGCAGCGCGTCTCAAGGCTTAATTACCGTTCAGCTTCCGGTCCCCCAGCCACTGTCCGGCCTGGGGGGCCGGGCATCGATCACTCCTGCCGTTTTGTTTCCATCGTTCTTCATGATAATCCCCCGGCTGTGTGCTGCCAGCACCCCATACACGCACCATATCCAGCCTTGGGGGGCGTATCTGGTTCTGCTGTGCGAATTCGGCCAGCTGTTTCTGAAGCTCTTCCGGTTCCTGGCTTTCGAGGTCATCCACCCGTTTGATTCCTGCCATCTGAAGCAACCGCCCATGACGCGAGCCAATCCCTTTGAAAGACAGCAGCCCGGCTTCATCCAGCAGGGCATTGAACTGGGCTGTTTCCATCCCTGTTGCTCCGCGAATCTCCTCACGCCTTTCGGGATCCTTTGCCTCTCGGAGAAGTTGAATCGGCCTTTCAATGCCTTCTTTCTCGAGGGCCTCACAGGATGGAGCGGACAACAGGGACAAATCACTCAGATCAAGCCGTTCCGATGCGATATTGACTGACCAGACACCCTGCAGCACCAGAATTGCGAATAGAATCTGCACCGGAATCGACCAAACGAACACTGTCCGGGAAAAAGAGGGAGTCTGTGGAAGCTCATAGCCAAGGTCATCTGGATGTTCCCAGCTTTGATTATTGAAAAAGGATCGTGCCAGCAGGGCATACACAGTCAGCCCATCCAGAACAAGCGCCGGAAATCCAAGAAATCCGAGCAGCGGCATCTCGAACAGCTTGAAATTCTCCAGCCCGCGAACTGTGTAAATCCACTTCTGCGGGGCGAAGAAATTCATGCTCTCCCAGAATCCTCCACAGATCAGGCCCGCCAGCAGGAAACGCAGCACCATGCCGTAGTCCCTGACCTCAAAGTCCCGCAGGATCGAACGTGAGTTGCGACGGTAGTTAATCGGATCCAGCAGAAATGAAACACTCCCCCACACCAGTGGGGCCAGATACTTCGGAAAGACCAGCGACAATGTCACCATGGTCAATCCGACCAGCTGCACCGCATAGCTGACCCAAACAGGGAATTGGGTTGGAGTTTTTCGCAGTTTTTTCCAGATACCAGTGGCAGTCAGTGCTTCATACGACTCGAACATCCCGATCATGACAGTCGCGAAACAGACAAACGAAAAAACTACCCGGCCATAATAGTTTTTGTAGACCCCGACATAATACCAGTTCTGATATCGCAGGTTCAAAAGCTCGAAAAAGTACCAGAAACTCACTGACCAGATGAGAAGAGCGGGAACATAGCGGTACCGGGTGGTCAACAGTGAATTGCCACGGCGGACTGCTGTGAATCCATCCAGAACGAGGATATACCCCCACCAGGCAAACGCATAAAAGGGCTGAGCGATCCAGCCGATATCAAACCACAATCCCCAGCATCCCACTGAAAAAGTGGCAATCCCGCCGGCAATGAGAAATTTTCCGGCCAGCCGGGCCTTTCTTTCGTTCATATTTTCGTTCATTTCATCGATTTATTCGGTTAAGTCCTGGTAATGAAACTGAACCAGGCCTGTTCCCATTATTGCAAGAGTGTAGATCAGCACCAATACCGCCCGCGGAATGATCTCACCCCACTCAATCGCAGGATAGAAGACATACATCCAGGATTCCATGGCGGTCGTAAAGAGATAAGGCTGAATCCGGCTGAACAGCGACAGCCATTCGATATTTCCAAGCCCCTGCAGGACATAACTGCCATAAAAAATCAGCAGGCTGGTGGCCATGGCGGTGTGGGTCTGATGGAACAGAAGGCTGCAGTAGAAGGCGATTGCCCCGGTCGGCAGCAGGAGAAATGTGAGCACCAGTGAGGTTATAAAGAGGCGGTAAATGCCGGTCTCGAAGGACAGTATCGTGCTTTTGTACTCATCCAGCAGATCGAAAATCCTTGGCGATGACAGGAAATCATGTGCCCCGAAAAGCACACACCCCACCAGGAAAGTGAACCCGACAAAAAACAGCACCACTGCCAGCAAGGCCAGCGTTGAGACCAGGAATTTCCCGAGAAAAAGTGACCAGCGTGAGACAGGGCGAGACAGTATTCCGAACAGGGTCCCTTGGGAACGTTCCCCGGCAATCTGGCCGGCAAAGATCATGGCTGTCAGGATCGGGAGAAAGAGGTAATAGCAGGAATTGACAATCAGGCGGGTGGAGTTGATCGAATTGAGAACCAGCTCCATGTCAAAATCCCCACGCCGTGCAATGGCAGTCAGCGGGTTGCGGCCCTGATAACGGAACCCAACCTGAAGGAAGAGGGAAAATAAGGCCAGGCCGGCCACACCCAGGGCCAGTTTCCTCTGGTGGATCATTTTATAGATCTCAATCCGCAGGATCTGCATCACACGGTTTCTCCTGCTTTCTGGTGAGAATGAAAAACATGTCTTCCAATCCGGCTTTGTGTCTTTCGATTTGAAAGACCGAAAATCCCTGGCTTACAAGGAATTCATTCACAATGGCGGCCTCCTGATCGGTTTTGGCGCGCACCTTGATGCATCCATTGGCCCCCGGCTGAACCTTGAAGTTCCGTTCGATCAGAGCCTGGTGAGCCTTTTGAGGTTCGCTGCATCCGACCAGAATATCCTCTTCCTGCTCGAGCAGGGGAGTCACAGGGCCTTCATAACGCATCCTTCCATCATGGATGATGCCGACACGATGGCAAACCTGCTCGATTTCATGGAGACGGTGGCTGCTGATCAGGATGGTCACTCCCTCCTGAGACAGTGTTTTGAGGATTTCCCGCAGGTTTCGAATCCAGAGAGGGTCCAGCCCATTCTGTGGTTCATCGAGGATGAGCAGCCGGTTTTCCGGAAGGAGAGCCTGGGCAATGCCCACCCTCTGTTTCTGCCCATGGGACAGAGTCCCGGCTGCTTTGGCGCGCATCTCGGAGAGTCCCAGCAGTGAAAGAGCACGGTCCACCTGGCTTCGATGAACGTCCCCGCTCAATCGGGCGAACAGGCGCAGGTTCTGCTCGACTGAAAGGTGGCCATATAAACAGGGGTTGTCCAGCATAGCCCCAACTCCATGAAGGGCGGTTCCAGACCCTGTTCGTACCGCCTGGCCGTTAATGAATGCTTCCCCGCGATCCGGCCAGATCAACCCCAGAATCATCCGGATCGTGGTGCTTTTGCCAGCGCCATTCTCTCCAAGGAAGCCATAAATTTCGCCGCAGGGGATAGTCAGATCCAGATCCTGGACAGCCGCCCGGGATCCATACAGCTTTGTGAGACCATGCGCCTCAATTGCGTTCATACAGTGTTTCCCGCTGGCTGCGGACAAGGTCGCCATCGCTCAGGATCCCATTCGTGGGGGCATAATGGATCAGACGGCCAGTAATGCCATTCAGGTTGATATCTTTATCCGGCCCGGTTGAAAGGATGATCCACTCCCCATAGATCTTTTGAAATGGAAGAGTCGCTTTTTCATTGATCAAGGTCGAAAAATACTGATAGTTTCCGCCGGTAAATGGATCTTTCGGGAGTGTGCTCAGAAAGCGATTCGGGGTGGTCAATGCCGGCAGTGTGGCAAATATTCCCAGCTCGATCTCCATATCTCCGAGGTCGGCAAAGATGCTTTTGGGATATTCAGGGTAATGGGTCCGGTAATTTTCCAGCGCATGTCCCAGTGTCCGAAGATCCCCCTGGGCGCGTGCGATTTTGGCTTTGACCATCGCATTCATGAACCTGGGCAAAGCAATCCCGGAAAGAATCAGCAGGATGCTGATCACAACCATGAGTTCAACCAGAGTAAAGCCTTTTTTCATGGCCTTTCACCGGGAGAGGCTCCAGGCCGGTGGGGCCGCAGCCGCCGGTCACGTTCCTCCATCATTTCTTTGAAAGTACCGCGCTGTTCCGGGGTGAGGATGCTTTCAAGCTGGCCACGAATTTTCTCACTCAGTTCACGCATCTTTTCACGCCGCTCCGGGGGCATGTCTTCCCGGATTCCGGACTGGGTGGCCACCATCGCTGCACCTTTGATCAGCCCCTTGGTTTCGACTTTCTGGCTCTGCCTCAGGTCGAGTTTCTCTTCCATCAGGTCGACCACTGCATTCAGGAACTGGTCGGCACGATCCATGCGCTGTTCTTCCGGCAGGGTTTTCCACTCCTCAGCCCACTGATTGATGGTCTTTTCCCGTGTGGCGGCATCCTGTTTGTCCAGCGCCACCAGGTCGTAGGGATTTTCATTTCGTTCGCCCCGCAGGTAACCGAACCAGGGGAGATAAGACAGCGCGAATACAGTCGATCCTGCCAGCAGGATAATCGCAGCGGTCAGTGTGATCTGGTTACGGTTTCTGTGGGAGTATGAAGGGTTTGCTGGCATGGGAATTCCTCACCTTTCATCGTATCGGAATCCGCTCTTCTGCCATAGCCCGCTCCTTGCCTTGTTGCTCTCATTGCTCCACCTGGCGAAGACTGGTAAACTCCCCCGAGTCGTTGTTCAATTCTGCCAGCAAATGGATGGGGACCATGAAATTATTCCTGCTTTTCTCAATTCTTCTGTTGACTCAACCTGTCTGGGCCTTCGCCCCTTCTCCCGGAGGACAAGGCTCCGATCCAACTCATTTCCTCCTGATGATCCTGATGTTCTTCGCCATCTTCTACTTCATCGTGATCCGCCCCCAGCAGCGCGAACAGCGCCAGCATCAGGAACGGATCAACAATGTGAAAAAAGGAGACCGTGTCGTCACCAGCGGCGGCATCCATGGAGAAATCAAAGCGGTTAAAGAGAAAACTCTGGTGGTGGAGATCGCAGATGGGGTCAAGATCACTGTCAATCGCCAGGCGGTCTCCGCAGTCCTTGAAAACACCAGCTCCAAGGGCCGGGCTGAGGATAACTCGGATGACGATGAAGAGGGGAATTGAAAACCATGGAGAAACCGGGTGAATCCATTCTGTTAGCCGGTCCGAAGGAATTTGACCAGGCTGTCCACCACCTCGCTGAGACTATTCAGAAAAAAATCATGTCTCCGGAAAAGGTGGCCCTGATCGGGATTCATACTCATGGGGTTCCCCTTGCCCATCGTTTGAAATCGATCATCGATCGCCAGATGGGCATTGATTGCCCTGTCGGGACACTCGACATCACTCTGTATCGTGATGATTATGATCTGCGCGGGGTTAAACCACGCATCCAAAGCAGCCAGATCCCCTTTGCGATCGATGAGAGCGAACTGATCCTGGTCGATGATGTTCTTTTTACCGGACGAACCATCCGTGCCGCCATTGAATCCCTGGTGGATTATGGCCGCCCCAGTGCGATCCGCCTGGCAGTCCTGACAGACCGCGGGCATCGCGAGCTGCCGATTCAACCGGATGCTGCCGGCCTGGTCTTCGATACCGGCAAACAGGATCGGATACGTGTCAGAATGCAGGAAGTCGATGGAACCGATGAAGTTGTCCTCATCAAAGGAGGACTCCACGAGGGGGGCACAGAGTGAACCGTAAAGACCTGCTCGATATCCAGTCTCTCGAAACAGAGGAAATCTACGAAATCCTCGATACAGCAGTTCCTTTCAAAGAAATTTTCACACGTTCGGTCAAAAGAGTTCCTTCACTGCGCGGCAAGACAATTGTCAATATCTTCTTTGAACCCAGCACCAGAACACGCACTTCCTTCGAACTGGCGGCCAAACGGCTTTCGGCGGATGTCATCAACATTGCCTCCGAAAGAAGCAGCTTTGTCAAAGGCGAATCCCTGATCGACACTTTCCATACCCTGCTGGCGATGAAAGCGGATCTCTTTGTCATGCGCCATTCCTTTGCGGGAGCCTGCCATTTCCTCGCCGAGCGCATCCCGGTGCCGATCATCAATGCCGGTGATGGCGCACATGAACATCCCACCCAGGCTCTGCTGGACCTGTTCACCATCCGTGAAAACAAGGGAACCCTCTCAGGGGTAAAAGTGGCCATCATCGGGGATATTGCCTTCAGCCGTGTGGCGCGTTCCAACCTGTGGGCTTTGACCAAGGTGGGCGCCGATGTGCATATCACCGGTCCGGCAACCCTGCTCCCGAAGGGAATCGAACGGATGGGTGCGAAAGTTTGCCGGCGTGTCGAAGAAGCCCTGGATGGCGCGGATGTGGTCTACATGCTGCGCATTCAGAAGGAAAGGCAGGGGTCCCATTTCTTCCCGACCATCCGGGAGTATTACCACCTTTTTGGATTGACCCCCAACCGCTTATCTCTGGCCAAACCGGATGCGATTGTGATGCATCCCGGCCCGATGAATCGCGGGGTTGAAATCAATGACTATGTGGCGGATGGGCCGGCCTCCAGAATCCATGACCAGGTGACCAATGGGGTCGCCATCCGCATGGCGGTCCTGTTTCTCCTGGCGACACAGCATCACCCGCAGACCGCCCATGAGCTGGCGGCTGAAGAATAACCAGCAGGAGGAAGAGCCTGGTTGGCTCTTCCTCCCGGTCGATTGATCCATTGTTATTACTGGATTTCCCCCGCGGGCCGTTTGATCACCTTGGGTGGCTCCTGTCGATGATCAACAATCGAGGCAGGATCGATCTCAGCGGTGAGCAGCTCGGGTGTGAAAGTTTTCTCGTCGAATGTGATCCCGATCTCGAATTGAGAAATGGAGTAAGTGGTTCGGCGCGCCACTGAATCCCCCTCGAATGACTCCCGAACCACTCTTTGTGGATAGTATCCGGCTGGATGCCGATCGGATGGTTTGAACTCGGAACAGGCAACCTTCTGAATCACCTTCCCATCCCTGCCGAACAGGGTTGATGCGACCACCGAATAACCGAGGTCCGGATCAATCAGGAATTCGGCCTTTTGAATCTGTCCGGATGGATTCCCTTTGGGAAGGCATGATAGAACCATGCATTCATGGTCCTGGCCAGGGAGAGTCCTTTCGGTGATTTCAAAATCGAAGGGGGCTGTGCCTGCCCCGTTGATCCATTCTTTCGGGTGAAAGTCTTCAGATATTATCGAGGAGCAGAGGCTGGTTTTTACTTCATGGGAGAGGCTTGTCACTTTTTTCTCGAATTTTCCTGTGTCGTCGGCATTATAGATACCAAGGCTCTTGTTCCCTCCCTGGTATATATACAACTCCTCACCATTCTTTAAGTAAATCTGGTTCACTGACCGGGTGCCGGGGTTTGAATCTGCATCGAGAACAACCACATCCTCATCGAGATCCATCCGAAAATTATTCGACTCGCTCTGTTGTGACCAGGTAATATGAAATTGTGGCTTTTCCAGATCGGCTGGTTCCTGAGGAGTCTCGTTTTCTCTGGTCCATGACATCCGGGTTTGGAAATCCCCGGAATCCAGAACATGATAAAACTGGGTTGAATTGTCCGCTAACCTTTGAAAGAGGAGGACCTTCCCATCCTGAGAATCTCCGGCGAAAGAACTCGCTGAGAGTAAAAACCAGCCGACCGCGATGCAACCAAGTTTCCTCATGGCAGCGCCCTCCCTCTTGAAAAAAAGATCCTCTTCCATAGGTTTTATCCGCTCCTTCTGAGTGTAAGAGGTAAATAACCACTGTCAAGTTTTTTTTGAAAATTTTTTCCGCAAATCCTCCTCCTGCCCTCGTTACCGGAGTGGAAAGCAAAGGCTTCCAGAAAAAACAAGAGGAGGATACGAAAATGATTACAGCAACAAGAAATCTGGTATTGATCGCCCTGGTGGCAATGGCAGCATTGGTGAGCGGAGTTCAGGCTCAGGGGTTTTACAACAGTGGCTTTTCCAATTCATACACAGCCACTCAGGCAGGCGGGTTTCAGAACAGCTACGCAAACCCATTCGGCAGCAGCTCCAACTGGGGCAGCTACTCAAACTCACAGACTTCTTCCAACTGGGGAAATACCTCCTACATCCCCACCGGTTTCCCGGTTTCCAGTGGTGGCTACTACAACTCACAAACTGCTTCCCAGGCCGGTGGATATTCGAACTCCTATGCGACCCCCTTCGGCAACAGCTCCAGCTGGGGCAGTTATTCCAGCAGCAGCACCTCGAGCTCCTGGGGAAGCTACGGCCCGGTCTTCTGAGAATCCCACAACAAGTGACTCCGCCTATCCCATACATCCAAGCCCCCCCGCGCACCCTCTCTCCTCACCGGGAGAGGGTCTGCGGCATTTTCAGTCCACAACAAAACACCCGAATCGCCCGCCCTGGAGGTTCACCGAACGATCGGCAAATCCGGGGCGGATTTTCGTTAGACAAGGGGAGGGAACGCCCCTCCTTCCAGCAATCTGAAGAAAACAGGAGGTTTCATCCAATGCTGTCAACAAACAGGCTCACAAGTATCTTCTGCCAGGCCATGCTTTTTCTGCCCATCAGTGTTCTCCCGGTCATGGCTCAGGCTGATCTATCCATCAGCCTTCCAGAGAACCCCGGGCAGGCTTTTAAAACTCAGGTGACTCCCCATGCCGGTTATTCAGCCACCCGGGAGATCGATTCCGCCACGAGCACACGCATCCACCTGAAAAAATCGAATCCCACAACATCCGGTGAAGGGACCCTGGAGTACCAGTCCACCCGGGATGAAAACAGCAGCCGCCTCAAATGGTCCGGACACTCGCGAGAGGTGAACACTTCAGGCGCTCCAGCAACCCCGGGAGCGGCTTTTCCGCCCGGATTCCCGATGCCACAAATGCCGGCACTTCCTCAGATCCCCATGCCGGTTCCACCATCCCCATTTCCGATGAAAATGGAGTTTCCCATGCCACCAATACCGTTCCAGGCGCTCCCGGTCCCACCCGGCTTTCCGCAATCCTGTCCGCCAGCGATGCCTCAGTCACCTGCACATCCGGGCCTGGCCATGCCTCCAATCCCCGCTCAGGCACGTACTGTGACCTCTGCGACCGGGACTGGTGATATCGACTACTCTCAAAGCCCCGATGGGCGCAACCGGAGCCTGAAGTGGAACAACAGTTCCTCGGTTTCAACCTCAACCGCATGGCCGCCACAGACACAAGGAGCCTCGGCTCCGAAATCCAACCCGCACAAGGGAACCCGGAATCGATAGATCCCTTTCGAAAAAAAGGGCTTGACGATTCCCTGAGGATGCCGCATACCGATAATGCCATGACAAACTCTCACAGTGATCTCATGAGTCTTTTGCCCTGGCTGCTCCGGGAGAAACGGGAGGCCGAAATGAATTCAGCCTCCCGTTCCCGCGCAGTCGAAAACGAGGAACTCTTTGATCTGGTTGAAGGCAGATTGTCAGCGACTGAACGCGAAGATCTCCTCGAAAGGATTGCCGATTGCCCCGAATCCCTCAATGCACTGGCGGATATTCTGGAGGGAATGGCACTCGAAGAGTCGGCCATGATCCAGGAGGCCCGCAAAGAGGCTGTTCCGGCGATAACCCTGTTTGATCGGGTCCGCTCATGGTTTCGCCCGGAGGTCCTGATCCCGGCGATTTCCCTGACTCTTCTGCTGCTGGCAGCCCTGCCTCTTTTTCAAAGAGGCGACCTGCAGCCTCCTCCTGGAGTGGAAGTCCGTTCAGTCGGAGAAGACCTGTTTCCAGCCGAACCCACACCAACTCCCACCTCCACCCCGGCAGCGGGCGGGCCAATTCAGGCAGCCACCTCGGAGGTGGATTCAGCAACACAGCCGATTCAATCGAGAGGGCGATGATCGACGAGGGACCTAAGCAAGTCTCGCCTGTTCTGCACTCCTCCAGAGGGCCTGGACTGGATCGGTTCACTGCCGAGCTGAAACAGCTCTTCGAATCTCCCAGCCAGGTCTGGCGTTCACCTTCCTGGGATTTCGATTTATTCACACAAAAATGCCTGAGGCATGGATTCAGCCGCACATCGAAAGAAGATCAGGTTGAATCCCTCCTCAAGCGCCTGGAAGACCACCCCGAGCACCACCTCTGTCTGGGGTTGATCGACTCGCTGCCCGATGCTCTTGCTTTCGCCAGCCATAATCTCCAGAACCTGCTGATGGAGAAACAGGCCTCCTCAAAAAGTGGATTTCCCATCCTGGATGTCTCATTCGATGATTTCTCAACCCATGTCCTCAGGAAAGCGGCCCTGGTGTCCATGAACCAGATCCTCCCTTTGAAATCGGTGATCGAGAAAAGGATGCGCTTCCCCGATTTTTACCTGGCCTGCGCGGTATTCTCCTCAGAAGAAAGGGTGGCCCGGAAAGCGCGGGATGTCTTCACCAGCCTGTACTATGAAAAAGTGATCAGGCCCTATGCGCGAAACCACTGGCAGACAGTCAGCATGACCGATGATCGGATCCAGGATCTGTTCTTCTGTGTCCTGTTTGAACATTTTCCCTCCGAGAAAACCGGCCACAAAGGACGCCCGGAGGAAAAGCGCCCGCCGCTGCTCTGGGACTACCGTGGGGAAGGACCGCTGGGGGGCTGGCTGACTTTGACATTCGGCAACATGATTCGGGACACCCTGCGGACAACCATCGAGGATGTGAGCCTGGATGAGGAACGCGAAGCGGATGAAGATGGTTCAATGGTGCGAAGGATCGAACCGGCTGAAAAGGCGAATCAGCCGGATCATCTGGACCGATCCCCCTGCCTTCGGATGCTGCACGAGGGCCTTTCACAGGGATGGAAAAAACTCAAGCCGCGTGAACGCCTCACATTGATTCTGCAGACACTTCACCAGATACCTCCCTCGATCATCGCCAGAAAGATTTTTCAGGTTCATGAAGGGACCATCACCAAATACACCTCAGCCGGGCTGGAAAAAATCCATGATTCCATCCTGGCCTTTGCGCAGTCAGCCCTGCATTTCACCACGAATGAAGTGGAGGATTGTTTTCAGTTTGCACGGGATGCATTCCCGGAGACCGAGACCCTCTCAGGTGGCATGGTCTCCCATGCTGCCCGGGGAGAATCAGCCTGAGCCAGTGGAGGGCCCGGGCAGTTTTACCGGGCAAGCTCTGGAAGCAGATTCGGAGTGGGTTGCAGGCTGAGTTCTTCGAGTGTCAGGGTTGGCCCGGGAAGCGGGGTTGCAGTCGGGACAGGACGATTTTCCGCCACTGAGGCTTGTGTCAGATCGGCTGTGGCCTCTTTGATCCGTTCATGGCGGTGGAAGAACTCCGCGCGCAGCCGGAGCAGCCTCGGGTCATTCGGTCCGGCCGAGTCCACCGCACGGTTCAGGTCTTCAACTGCATGCCCCAAATCCCCTTTGAGCTCAAAGACCCGTGCACGGTCCGCAAGAACCGCTGGATCATTCGGCCGGAAGAAAATCTCATCTTCGACATATTTCAGGGCGCTGGCCAGGTCCGCTGTACGGCTGGCTTCTAGCCCCTGTGATGCGGATAGCACAGCCTTTTCAATATAGACCTGATACCTTTCAGGCTGCAGCCTGATCGCCTCATCCAGATCCTGCCGTGCTTCAGTATATCGTTTCAAACTGCCATACACCCGCGCACGCGCAATGCGGAATGGGACCATGTGATTCGCCAGCGCGATCGCTTCGGAATAATCCTTCAAAGCATGAGTGGAATCCCCGATGGTTCGATAAGCATCTGCGCGGACAAACAGCAGATAGGGTGATCTCTGCACCTCCAGGCCAGCGGTGTAATCCTCAATCGCCTCCTTGAAATTTCCCTTCCTGAAGGAAATCTCCCCACGATAGAAACGGCTTGTGGAGTCGCGCGGATTGTCCTGGATGATCTGGCTCATTTCCCTGTGGGCCTGGTCGAACTTGCGCAGCGACAGATACGCCATGGCACGGTTCATCCATAAAGGCCTTCCCTTGATCCCAAGCTTTTCCGCCTGGTTGAAATCATCGAGCGCCTTTGTGAAATCGGAAACCAGGCGGTAACAGATCCCGCGGTTCAGGTAGACATACGCATTATCCTCACTGATCGAGAGGATGTATGAATAGATCTTTATATTTTCAAGCGGATCGGGGTGGGAGTTTGCCTGTCCGGAAAACATCAGGCACCCCACCCCGGCCAGAATGATAAAAACCAATGATCGAACTGAAAGAGCCGTTCGCATTCGCAGCCTGTTACTGTGCTTTTCCTTGAAGCCAGGCGGCACGATCTTTTTCGGGAATTGACTCCGGGACTCCATCGAATTCCACTTCGATCACAGAGGTATGCGGATTGGGGGGATCTTTCGGCAGCCCGCACAGTATCAGGCGCCCATTGGATTCATGGCGGATCCGAACCTTTGAGCCTGTGGTCAGCAGCCGTGCCGATACCGCCCTTGTTTTAACACAGGGGATGACAGCCTCCTCGCCGGGCCAGCGGAAAATATGCAGATATCCTTTGCTGCCCTTGGCTGTCCAGACTCCCAGCATCCCGCCACTCAGGCGTGCACGCCCACACCCATAAATCGATGCCCCATGGGTTTTCATCCACTGCCCCATGGCAAGCATCCGCCGTTGCTCTTCAACCCGGACCGATCCATCCGGTTTGGGGCCGATGTTGAGAAGGAAATTGCCATCCCCTGAAGCTGCGGTGGACAGATGCTGCAGGAGCTGGGTGACAGTCTTCATGTTCGGATTGTGATGGATGTATCCCCAGCCACACTGATCACCGACAGTCATGCAGGATTCCCACCCGCGCCCGGCAGCTGAGGCGACCACATGCTGTTCGGGGGTGTCGAGGTCTTCATCCAGGCCGCAACGGTTGTTGATGATGATGTGGGGCTGAGTTTTTCGTGCCCAGGAATTGATTTCCTTTGAACGCCAGAATTCGGCCAGGTTCATGTCGGGGGCGGAGTGCATCCAGTGGCCATCATACCACAGCACATCGATATGGCCGTATTGAGTGAGCAGCTCTTTCACCTGCGCATGATACTGGCAGACCATTTCTTCCGCGCTGTCTTTGCATTTCTTCGGTTCCCAGTAACCCGGAAACCGCCAGTCCAGCAGGGAGTAATAAAAACCGACTTTCAGGCCGGCTTTGCGGGCCGCTTTGACATATTCACCGATAAAATCCTTGCGGGCGGCTGTCTTCACTGAGGTGAAATCGGATACCTGGCTGTCATACAGGCAATAGCCATCATGATGGCGTGTGGTCATCACGACATACTTCATCCCGGCCTCGACCGCCAGCCCGGCCCAGGCATCCGGATCGAAACGGCGCGGTTTGAACTGGTCGGCCAGGCGCGCATATTCCTCTGTGGGAATCCGTTCGACATACATCGCCCATTCCCCGCGCTGCAGCAGCGTGTACAACCCCCAATGGATGAACATCCCGAATCGCGCTTCATGGAACCACTTCAATCTCTCAACCTGCTTTGGATTGCACCTCATGGATCATCCCCATTTCAATAGAAAAATCGTCTGATGGCAAGGAGA
>LMZT01000021.1 GCA_001567115.1 Candidatus Hinthialibacteria bacterium OLB16
AACTCAAACGTGTTCCGCATCGAGGCGGTCCGCGCCGGTTTCCGGAAGGCCTGGCAGGAAAAGGATTACACCACCATCACCGCAGTGGCGGAAAAGATCCCGGAGAGCATCCTCCAAGAGGACCCGAAACTCCTGATGTGGTACGATCAGGCGGTGACGAGAATGGGAGAGGAGTGAAGGATGATCCGGAAGAGTCTCGCTAAACATGACCAGGATTGGAGGCGCATGGGATGGCCAAAATAGAAGGCGTTCGGATAAAGAACTTTCGAGCATTGAAGGACGTGACACTCGGAAAGCTTTGGAGCCTCCAGCAGGCACAACCTTTGACACCCATTACGGCAGTCATTGGAAAGAACGGCGTTGGCAAAAGCACACTCTTTGATGCATTCGGTTTCCTGGCCGACTGCCTAAAATCCGGTGCTGAGGAAGCTTGTGATTTGCATGGAAGGGGTGGCTTCGACCGTATTAAATCTCAGGGACAGGATGGGCCCATAGAATTTGAGGTGTATTACAAGGAAGAGAGGAATGCTCGGCCAATTACGTATGAGATCTCAATTCACCAAGACCAGAAAGGTAGACCTTATGTTCAGAAAGAACGCCTTCGTCAACGCAGGAAGGGGCAGACTCATGGGCGCCCGTTCTCTTTCCTCCTATTGAACGAAGGTAGGGGGCTTGTCTGGAAAGGTGAGAAGGAGGGTATCGATGAAGGCAAGGATCAGTTCGATTTGCTCGGACTAGTCGAATCGATCCAAAAGGGGGAGACCGAGGAGGAAAGTCGGGAGACTGAGGTGATTGAACTCGAGGACAAGCGCAAACTGGGTATTGCAACTCTTGGTTCGCTTAAGCAACATCCGCGAATTTCCGCGTTTCGACAATTCATCGAGGGATGGTACCTGAGTTATTTCACTCCCGATGCGGCGCGTAGCCTTCCCCTCGCCGGGCCTCAAAAGCACTTGAATATTCACGGTGATAATTTAGGCAATGTCGTCCAGTTCATGGAGAGAGAACACTCGAAGCGCTTTCAAGGGATACTCGACCGGATCGCAAAACGGATCCCCGGAGTGGATAAGATCGACACCGACAGAACGCCCGATGGAAGGCTCTTGTTGCGGTTCAATGACAAGGGGTTCAAAGATCCTTTCTATTCCCAGCAAATGTCAGATGGAACACTAAAGGTTTTCGCGTATCTTCTATTACTGGAAGACCCAGCGCCACCCCCATTCCTTTGCATCGAAGAACCGGAGAACGGCCTGTACCACAAACTGCTTGAAGCTCTGGCTTTGGAGTTTCGAGGGCATGCAACCGGACAGAAAGGGGGGTCGCAGATTTTTATTACCACGCACCAACCATACTTTGTAGATGCATTGTCGCCGGAGGAGGTATGGGTTTTGGAAAAAGGAACTGATGGCTTTTCTGCAATTAGACGAGTTAGCGAGGACGAGACCGTCAAGAATATGGTTGCTGAGGGTCTGCCCTTAGGCGGTCTCTGGTATAGCGACTATCTGGATGCGAGGTGAGAGTGTGCACTTTGAGATACTCGTTGAGGATCAATCTGGCAAGAAAGCGCTGGAAATTCTGGTTCCGAAGGTTATCGGGGACTCGCATACTTTTGTTGTGCATTCATACAAGGGCATTGGTAGGATACCGAAGAATATGAGGGACGCACGAGAAGCTAGCAAACGCATCTTACTGGACAATCTGCCGAAGATCCTGAAAGGATACGGAAGGACATTCTCTGGCTACCAAAATTTCCCGGCAGCAGTAATTCTTGTCTGCGATCTCGACGACAAATGCCTGAAGACGTTCAGAGAAGAACTGCACGGAGTCCTCAACGCCTGCGAACCCAAACCGGAAACCCGCTTCTGCATCGCAATTGAAGAAGGTGAAGCTTGGCTTCTAGGTGATTTGGATGCGGTCAGGACGGCCTATCCGAAAGCAAGAATTGCCGTTCTAAAATCCTATGAGAATGACAGTATATGGCGGGACATGGGAGAAGCTGGCAGATGCCGTTTACCAAGGTGGAGCATCAGCACTGTCCGCCAAGGGTTGGCAAGGGGTAGGGGCAGAAAAATCAAAATGGGCGGAGATGATTTCTCCCCATATGGAGATCGCGAATAACATGTCTCCCAGCTTCTCCTATTTTCGAGGCAAACTTCAGGAGTTGGCCAGCGTATCATAATGGATCAAATCTGGTACTTCAGCCCCGATCACGGCCTGCCCTGCCAGATCATAGAAGCCCAGACTCTCTGGGGCGAGATGAACTGCCGTGTCTGGTTTCCCGGCAATGACTCCGTTGTTCGCATCCCCGCGTCGAGGCTGAAGCCGCTGGATAGTTCGACCTCGGGTTCTTCGGATGGTATCGCCTATATCGCCGCCGCCGCGCGGGTGGCTGATGCTTTGACTCAGGATGTTCTCCTCGCGCCGATCGAATCCTCCGTTATCCCACTCCCGCACCAGATCCGGGCTTTGTCCCGCGCCATCGCCAACGACAAAGTGCGCTATCTGTTGGCGGATGAAGTCGGCCTGGGCAAGACCATCGAGGCCGGTCTGATCATGCGCGAGCTTAAACTTCGCGGACTGATCAGGCGAACCCTGGTCATCGCTCCAAAAGGGCTTGTGAGCCAGTGGGTCAGCGAGATGCATTTCCATTTCGGAGAGACTTTCCAGCTCGTTCTTCCGGAGGACATCAAGACACTCAAGAGGATCGCCCCACCCACGGCCACGGGAAATGGAGGCAGGGGGAATCACAACCCAGAGATTCAGACCGCTAATGCCTGGCAGATGTTTACCCAGGTGGTGGTGCCCATCGATTCGGTGAAGCCTTTGGATAAGCGGCGCGGTTGGAGTGCGTCCCAAGTCGCCGAGTATAACCGTGAGCGGTTTGAGGATCTCATATCAGCCGGATGGGATCTGGTCATCGTGGATGAGGCGCACCGTCTGGGGGGAAGCACCGATCAAGTGGCCCGCTTCAGGTTGGGGCAAGGACTCTCGGAGGCCGCCCCGTACCTCTTGCTCCTTTCGGCCACCCCGCATCAAGGCAAGACTGATGCTTTTCACCGATTAGTTTCATTGGTCGACGCACAGGCGTTCCCCGATGTGGAAAGTGTCACGCGGGAACGGGTTCAGCCGTATGTCATTCGGACCGAGAAGCGGCGGGCGATCGATTCTGAAGGGAAACCCTTGTTCAAACCTCGGCGCACTGAGTTAGCACCGGTTTCCTGGGGTGAAAGACATCAAAACCAAAAACTCCTGTATGAAGCCGTCACTGAGTATGTCCGCGAAGGGTACAACCAGGCCATGCGGGAGAAGCAGAGCTACATTGGGTTCCTGATGATCCTGATGCAGCGTCTGGTGGTTTCCAGCACACGCGCCATCAGGACAACCCTTGAGAAACGCCTTCATGTGTTAAATGAGCCTGAGGTCCAACTGACCCTGTTTCCGATCGAATCTGATGAGGAATGGGCAGAGATGGATGGCCAGGAGCAGGTTGAGACCCTACTTGGGGCCCACCTCAAGGCGCTCAAGAATGAGCACAGCGAAGTGAGGCTTCTCCTCGAAGCGGCTGCACGCTGTGAACTGACCGGACCGGACGTGAAGGCTGAGGCATTGCTCGAATGGATCTATAAGCTTCAGTCCGAAGAATTCGATTCGGACCTGAAAGTGCTCGTATTTACCGAATTCGTCCCTACACAGGAAATGTTGAGGCAATTCCTCGTTGAACGCGGTTTCTCTGTGGTCTGTCTTAACGGATCAATGAACATGGACGAACGTAAGCGCGTACAGGAAGCGTTTGCAGGCGATGTCCGCATCCTGGTTTCCACTGATGCAGGTGGAGAGGGTCTGAACCTGCAGTTCTGCCATGTGGTCATCAACTACGACATCCCCTGGAATCCGATGCGCCTGGAGCAACGCATTGGAAGAGTGGACCGCATTGGGCAGCCCCACACCGTTCGAGCAATCAACCTTGTATTTGAAAATTCAGTGGAGCACCGGGTCAGAGAAGTGCTGGAGGAGAAGCTTGCAGTCATACTGGAAGAGTTCGGAATCGATAAAACCGGTGATGTGCTTGACTCAGCTCAGGCAGGTCACATGTTCGATGAACTGTATGTGAAAGCAATCCTCAATCCGGAAAAGGTGGAGGATACTGTCGAAAGTATGGTTACCCGCCTGCAGACACAGGTTCGAGAGGCGCGTGAGTCAGCATCTGTTCTTGGTTCGGCTGAGGAGCTGAGCCCCACCGAAGCGCAACGACTCTTAACCCACCCCTTGCCACATTGGGTCGAGCGCATGACCGTGAGCTACCTGAACGCTCACGGAGGCAAGGCGGAACGAAAACACCGGACCTGGGAGTTGGTTTGGCCAGATGGCGAAGTCATGAACAACGTTGTCTTTACAGGCAAAGAAGCGGAAACCATCCCGACCGCTCATCATCTGACGCTGGAGGAACCACGAATCCGAGGGCTGGCGATGAGGCTACCACGGTTTGCACCAGGACAACCGCTTCCGGTGATACGACTTCCTGGTGTGGCTTCGGAGATTCAAGGTTACTGGTCAATCTGGAGAATCTCAATCTCCACCATGGAATGCAACCGCATCCGGATCCTGCCCCTCTTCTTAGCGGAAGATGGCAGGATCTTAGCGCCGACCGCAAGGCATATCTGGGATCAGCTTCTGGGCGCGGATTCACAGTTGATTTCATTCATGGACTGCGAATCATCGAAGGATGTCTATGACCGTCTCCAACAAGCTGCTGAGGATCACGGCAGCGCGATCTACCAATCGCTCGTTCAGGAACAACGATCTGCGCTGGCTCGGGAAAAGGAGAAGGCTGCGTACGCCTTCAGCACCAGGCGCAGCTCCATTGAACGAATCGGCCTCCCGCAGGTGCGCGACCACCGATTGGCGCTCCTGGCTCGGGAAGAGCGCGAGATGGCGGACCAGTTGGAGCACAAAGCGGAGGTCCTCCCAGAAATGATTTCATTGCTTTTGATTCGAGTGGAAGGTGAGGGGCATGAGTAGCTGGCGTGACCAGATTCTGTCTGAGTTTTCACCGAAAATCGCGCGACTCACACTTGTGGCAGATCCCGATTGCCTGTTGCTGGAAGAAGCCATCCTGGAAGGCATCCGGGAACGTGGCTACGAATTGATTTCATTCGATGACCATGCCGCGTTTCGATACGCTTACGAATCCACCTTCCGGTCACGTTGGGACCGTGGAGAGCAGACAGACCTGGTAGTTGTATTGCGCGCTCAGGGGGAGGATCTCAGCACCTTGCCTTTTGATCTGCTGCAAGCCGGACGGACGATCACGTTCTCCCTTGTCAGTATCTTCCCGAATCTTTGCTACCCTGTGCTGGCAGCACTGGACCGTGGGGATCTCGATACGCTATACGAAGCCCACGAAAAGTTCACACCCGGATCTTTAGGAGAAAATGCCACTAAGGAGTTTGTTCTTCGCCATGTGTTCGAGATCGCGCCTGAGCTCATAAAACAGGTGTCCGATCTATTGCACATCCTCATGCGCCGACACTACCGTGGAGAGAGAATTCCAGGAACTCTCGACGATCGACTTATTCTGGTTCTCCGCCAGACAGGCTTTTTTGATGAATGGCCTCTTGAGAGCATCGTTTCAAACCGTGAAGCATTCTTTGAATTCCTCCAGGAGCGTTGGCCGATATTTCTCAACCAGATCGCAAACACCTGCTCCTCTTCCATGGAAGAAAGACATGCAATTCATCTTCTGAAATACTCAGGCCCAACCGACTTGCCCTTCGATCATCACGACATAAAGGTCTACATAGACAATCTGTTCGTTGAAGGATTCCTTCACGCGGTTTCGCACGAGCAGGTGGCTGACATTGCGAAGACATGGGCCGTAATTGGAGTGAAGGTTGATCCCGCTGAAGACCGGTCTCGACGGTTATCAAGACTGATTCCTGATACAGCTTCAAGTATCCCAGCTGAGGATGCCCGGTATGGAGACTGGTGTCACTTTGCACGGAAATGGGCAGAGTTGTCAGTCATTGCACACAACGGGCAGTTAGAGATGAACACTCAGCAGAAGATTGGAGATCTGCAGGCGCGAATTGATAATTCCTTCAATGCATGGATTGCGCGAAGATATGCGGGACTCGTCAACCTGCCACCTGTTCCTCCTGTCATGGTTCATCATATTCCAAGGTTTCTATCACGCAGTGTGGCTGAAGACAGGAATCTCAAAATTGCCTTGCTGGTTATCGATGGCCTTGCTTTGGACCAGTGGATTGTGATGCGAGATGCGGTTCTTTCCAGAAAACCGGACTTACATTTCCGGGAAAACTTTGTGTTTGCCTGGATTCCTTCGATCACTTCCGTTTCACGACAGGCGATCTTCGCCGGCAAACCTCCGATCTATTTTCCACACAGTATTCTGAGCACGGAAAAGGAGCCTGCTCTCTGGGCACAGTTCTGGATGGGTCAAGGGTTCATGCGAAACCAAGTGGTCTACGAAAAAGGGTTAGGCGACGGAAAACTGGACCAGATTGTTGAAATAATCTCACAACCCGGTGTGCGGGTGGCTGGGCTGGTCGTTGACAAGATTGATAAGATCCTTCATGGCATGGAACTCGGTATGGCAGGGATGCACAACCAGGTTCGTCAGTGGGCACTTCTGGACTACTTGGGCAATCTACTGGATGTCCTCCAAGAGCACGGATTCCGAGTCTGGATAGCATCGGACCACGGTAATGTGGAGGCCGAAGGCCTTGGAAAGCCGTCCGAAGGAGTCATGGCGGATGCGCAAGGTCAGAGGGTTCGAGTATATCCGAATGATGCTTTACGCCGGTCAACGAAACTCAATTTTCCGGCTGCCATTGAATGGGTATCAACGAGCCTTCCTGAGACATTCGTGCCTCTGATAGCGCCACAAAGGTTTGCCTTCTGCCAGGAGGGAGCACGAACGGTTTGTCATGGTGGTGCAACCATTGAAGAGTTGATTGTTCCGTTTGTGGCAATCGAGTAAAGGAGTCCACGTGGGGGATCAGAATAGAGCAATCGGTTTCGACAGGAAGATTGACCTTGGCTGGATAGAAATGACAGCAGCATGCGCTGCCATGGGACTATCAGCTAAAGAGATCAATGTGCTTGTGGATGAGTTCCTGAAGGGTCTGATTCGAGGTGAAGATGCCCGTAGGAAAACAAAGAATCTGTTAACCGGTATCTGGGTTCGGGTTTCCCGAGGCGTTCAGGCATACCGTGATGCAGGTCTTGGTTTACTGGAAGAGGTGGGAGGGAAGGACCGCCTTGCCATCCACTGGGGCATGTGCATCGCTACATATCCCTTCTTTTGGGATGTTATTTCTCAAATCGGCCGCCTGAGTTCGCTACAGGGTGAAATGTCACTCGAACAGATCAGGAGACGGATTATTGAAAAGTATGGAGACAGAGAAAGAGTCCACAGATCGGTTAGGCATGTGGTACAGAGTCTCCGCGCATGGGATGTGCTCCGTTTGAAGAAGTCTGGGATCTATTCAGTACGCACACCAATCCGGCTTGGAAATCCCAGCCTGGAAGCCTGGCTTGTTGAGTCGTATTTCCACGCGGTCCCAGGAACGAGTATTCCCTTTAACCATCTAACGAATTTTAGCGCCGACTTTCCTTTCTCTCTCAGCCTGGGTTTGAATGATCTACGCCTCAATCCAAGACTTGAGGTGTTCAGACAATCGATGGACATAGATTTCGTCTCGTTGAAAAGGTGCGGGATTTTCATTCCGGAGTAACCGTTGATCAGATTGTACGCCCGAATTGGGAGGCCGGATCGCAAGGACACGCTGTGATCAATCGACCGCATGGAAGAGGCGATCCTTGACCACGGCCTTTGTGGTCAAGGGGAAGTTAGAAATTCGCTCCATATCGAATCAGGGATTTCCGAGGATTTGAGCCCCATGGAAGGCCGTCAGCCTTCTGTGAAACATCGACGGAACTGGTGATCAGCCCTTAATCAGTTTCATCTCTATTGGATTCTTCATGCCGGAATTTCTTTTCAGATTTTTTTTCGATCTCCCTAAAAAAGAACTTGACAACTAATGGGGACTATCATATATTCTATGGCATAGTGATTTCACTATGCGACGATGATCTCGAATATTCGTTGATGGCCAGAATTCTCAGCCACAAAATGAGGAAACGAAGGTTCGGGGAGGTGGGAATGACGAAGCGCGGTTTCACCCTGATTGAGCTCCTCATAGTTATTGCGATCATTTTGATTCTGATTTCAATCGCTTTACCCAATTTTCTCGAAGCCCAAGTCCGCGCCAAAATTACCAGCGCAAAAGCCAGCCAACGTTCACTCGCAACCGCATTCGAGGCTTACCGGGCCGATAACCGAAACTATCCTTTGTGTGACATCATCCTTCCATTTAGTGGAATTGACACTCCAAGCAGGGTCATGTTGAAGGAGTCAGGAGTCGGTAAGGCCCGCACCTATGATGGATACTGGCCAACAGACATGACAACTCCGGTCCGATACATGACAAGTTTACCGAAAGATCCCTTTCCCACAATTCTCTGGGATGCAACAGGACTTGTGGGTGCACCCTATGCTCTCAAGGAACCGGACACAATCCGCAATTTCATGGTGTGGATCTGGCCACATGGTCGAACCAATATTTTTTCTAACTTCAAAACACACCGTTCCGATGTCTACTACCTTCTGGTAAGTCCAGGCCCCAGTCATAAAATGGTCCTTGGACTTGAGTGGGAAACAGACCAGCTGTACCTGAAGGCTATGTATTCTCCAACAAATGGCACCGTGTCGCTTGGCGATCTCACGATGTTTGGCCCATGACCGAGTTATTTTCAAGGATGTTTGGAAGGAGGAAGCACTCATGTTAAAGTTGAGTATTCTTGGAAAAGGTGGATGTGTCCTCATAATGTGTTTGAGTCTGCATGCTGCATGTGCAGCAACGCTGAATGTCCCTGGCTCCTACGGCACTATCATTGATGCAGTGAATGCTGCCAATTCGGGAGATGAGATAGTTGTAGCTGCTGGAACCTATGAGGAAGCAGATATCGTAACATTTACAAAACCTGACGTAACTTTGACAGGATCTGGAAGTGTAGTCCTTCATGGCCCTGCCGCAGCAGATTCATTGGCATTCATCAATCCTGGCGTAACAGGGATTATAATTAATAACATTAAATTTGAGCGGCTATCAGCGAACAATGACTGGATGCGATGCGTGGCCCTCCACGGAGCATCCAGCGCTACGATGAGTAATTGTACTTTTACTGGACCTGCTAATGGTGTTGGAATCATTGTCTTCTATGGGGCATCAGTCAGCCTTTCAGGTTGTACTTTCCTCAACTTTAATCCTATTTCCTCCTGGGCAGCAGCTATATTCCTGGAAGGCCATGATGATTCCTCTCCGAAATCAAATATTATTGTCGAGAATTGCACTTTTGATACTGGCTGCAATGGCTGGATAAAGACCTACAATGGGGGCAACTGGGTTAAGATTGGTGAGGTAACTGTTCGCAATAGTACCTTCAAAGCCTCTAATAATCCACACGCAATTGAGTTCATCGATGGAGGGAATCTTGCAATCCAGTATGACAACACAAAAGACCTTTTGTTCGAGGATTGCACATTTGAGGGAACATTGCTTGAAGTGGCTGAATTTCACTATACCAACGGTGGTGGGCCGAAGTCCCTCACTTTTAGACGCTGTAACTTTAAAGCATATAACAGTCTGCGCAAAATGCTCTGGCTGGATCTTCCATGCCCTGTTAAATTTGAAAACTGCCTGTTTGGGGGTGGCCAAAACGAGTCCATCATGTGGATTTGGGGAGGGCCACCAACTGTGGACTTCCACCATTGTACTTTTATCACCGATGGGATACTTGGTACAACCTCCAGTACAGGAACAGACCAGTCAACATTTATTGGCGGATGGGATAGCGGTCGTACCTTCAATGTAACCAACTGCCTTTTTTATAGTCCGGTAAATTACTCACCTGGTTTTGTGGGTGATCCAGGAAGTTCTGCCAATAGGAACTACAATGTTTCTTATTCGATCATCGATCATCCAACACCAGTTGGCGATCACGCTCAGATAACACCAGGGCCAGGCTACAGTAATGTCTCACTGGCTTCCGCATTCGTCGATCCTGGTGCACGGGATTATCATATCACAGAGAGCGAGCCTTGGGCTAATGGTGGAACAGACCTTGGATATTCTTTAGATTTGAATGGAGATCCCAGAGTCCAAGGTGGCATCCCGGATATGGGTGCTTATGAATCCGCATACGCACCATCCAGTGTGGACTGCTGGAGCCTCTACTGATCTTGAATTAGGAAATCGTTACAACAAGCCTTCAGAAGCGGAGGGAGAGTGGTCTTCAACCTTCTTTCCTCCGCTTCTAAATAAAATTCCAGCAAGAAATAAGTACTCAAATAACTGCCATCTTAATTTTCTGGAGAATCAAGTGCTCACCTCTCGTGTCAGTATATACACTTGGAGTGGAATATTTACCATTTTTACTATTATTTTCCCTACTTCTGTACTGGAAGCTAAAACAAACTCCGGACATGCAGCTTTAAGATTATTAAATTCTACACGGAAAATGCTCCACTATATCCACCCAAACCATCCAGTTGGAGATGTGCACCCTTATTTTGAAAATGGAGTATACTACTTGAATTATATTCATGATCCCGGGAAATGGATTGTAGATCAACTTCGCTCTACAGACTTGCTTCACTGGGAATGGTACCCACTCAGCCATACTCCACCGGCTTCCTGGCAAATTCTTCCCAATTGGTATGTATTGAGCACCATACGAGATCCGGTTGCAGATCTTTATCGAACTTATTATTTTCATTACGGGTCAAGAATGTCGGTCAGCCAGGATCTTCAGAACTGGGAATTTGGGACTCCTCACCAGATTCTTCCAAGTTACGATTTCCGTTACAGCCGACAAGGCGATAATTATGCCTTCTATAATGAAGAACTGAAAGAATATTGGATGGTTATTCTATTACAGAGGAATAATGTTCCTTATTATCAGGCTGGTGCGATCGGATATGCAACCTCGGAAAATCTGGTAGAGTGGAAGTGGAAGGGGGAGCTTTACTATCCAGGAAACAAAGGAGACCCAGAAGTTCCCAGCATGTTCAATGTAGGAACAAAATGGTATCTCCTGACAAGTTTCTATGACCACATGGTAGGGAAACCGTCATATCGCATCAGCGAAACCCCCTATGGCCCTTGGTCTGTACCTGTTCCCGACAGTCTTGATGGTAAAGATTTATGTGCCGCAATGACGGTCTCAAACGGGTTAAAACGTCTGCTTCTCGGCTGGATCCCTTTGACTGCATCTAAGCCGGATAACCAGCACTGGGGTGGCCATATCGCATTTCCGCGTGAGGTTTATCAACTGAGCGATGGTCGTTTAGCTTGTCGGCTTGAATCTTCGATTGGATCCCGCATACGGGGTGAGCAGTTATTTCCTGGAGGGACAACAGTCATTTCACAGGAGTCTGGCCTTTGGAATATTGATCTCAACAGTGCGACGTGTACAAGCACAATTGGTTATGCTTTCTCTCAGATCTCAACAACCTATGATGAATTGGATCTCGATCTTTCTATCAGCCTTGGAGACACCTGCAAGCGTGCGGGGGTGTTACTTGGCCGTAATGCATCCTTGGCAGGTTTTGAAATTTCCATCGACATGGAACAAGGCCGTTTTGTTATCTGGTCTCCGGGCACATGGGTCCATAGTGAAATCCAACTGCATGATTTTGAACCTGGTGTACATTCTCTCAGGGTGATAATCGAGGAAGATATTGTTGAAGCCTTCCTTGACGACCAATATTCACTTGCGGCTCGACTCCCCAGCAAACTGAATCAATACAAAGTAGGTCTGTTTTCTTTTAATGGAACTGCCAGATTTGATGATATTCGCCTCTTCAGATTGAAGGGACTCGAGGAGATTTCGGAGGCGGAATCTTCCGTTGACAACTGGAGCCAGTATTAAGATTTTTTAACACTCGAAAAGATATGGTACGAGCAGCGTGAAGACGATCGGAAAAATATTATGTTTACGATGGAAACCCTTCAGAATGCCCTGGAAGTTCGAAATCTCTCGGTCAGTTTTCACACTGAGGATGGACTCATCCGTGCAGTTCGTCGTGTGTCATTTGATATTCCTCAGGGAAAAACTTTAGCAATTCTTGGCGAGAGCGGCTGCGGGAAGACAGTTACAGCTCTTGCTCTTCTTGGGCTGGTCGATTTCCCTGGGGAAGTAACCGGAGGAAAAGCAATTTTTCAACCCAGCCAGGGGACTGATAAAACCCCTGTGGATCTATTGAATCTGGCACTCGATGGTGAGGCGATCCGACGCATCAGGGGCAGTGGAATATCAATGATTTTTCAGGATCCTGGGGCCTCTCTGACACCGGTGTACACAATCGGTGAGCAGATCATCGAAACGCTCATGCTGCATCAGGCGGTTGGCAGGAAAGCAGCCCGGCAATTAGCGATTCTGGCTCTCGAATCTGTTGGCATCCCATCCCCTCATCTGAGAGTGGACTCCTACCCTCATCAGCTTTCCGGTGGCATGTGCCAGCGTGCCATGATTGCAATGGCGATCTGTTGCCGTCCACGCCTTCTCATAGCCGATGAGCCTACAACCGCGCTGGATGTCACAATTCAAGCGCAGGTTCTAGAACTTCTTCGTACGCTTCAAAGTGAAACTGGGACTTCTATCCTGCTCATCACCCATGATCTCGGAGTTGTGGCAGAAATGGCAGATGATGTCACTGTCATGTATCTTGGGAGTGTGGTCGAAAAAGGCAGCCTTGAAAGCGTCCTTGGAAACCCCCAGCATCCTTATACACTTGGATTGATTGCCAGCCTGCCAAATCCAGAAATCCCCCGCCAGAGCCATTTGCCCACCATACGAGGAATGGTTCCAGATTTTGCAATGGCCCCACCGGGCTGTCCTTTCCGAAACCGCTGCGACGAAGAAATGCCGATCTGTGAAAACGAACCCCGCCTTATGAGAACAGGCCCTGCCCATGAGGTGGCCTGCTGGCTTTTCGATGAAGATGTGAAAAAGAATCAATCAGAGTGTGGCATTGAACAATCTGTGAGGTCTCACCCCTGTGGTTGAAGGTATTTCGAAAACACTGATTGCGATTCATGGTCTGCAAACCCACTTCCATGTGAAGCGAGGATTTTTCAGGCGTACACAAGCAAATGTCATGGCTGTAGATGATGTCGATTTAAGCCTTTTCTCGGGAGAAACATTGGGTTTAGTCGGTGAGAGCGGCTGTGGGAAATCGACATTAGCAAGGACCATAATCCGTCTCGAGCAAGCCACAGGAGGTCAGGTGCTGTACCATGAGAATGGAAATCAGGTCGACCTGCTGAAGCTTGACCGCAGGAGCCTCAAGCACTTTCGCCGCAATATCCAGATGGTCTTTCAGGACCCTTCCTCTTCCATGAATCCTCAGATGACCAATTTTGATATTGTGGCTGAACCGCTTGTCATTAACCGCCTGGCAAGGGGAAAAGAGCTCAAATACCGGGTAAACCAACTGTTCGAACAAGTCGGAATATCTGCCTCCATCGCATTACGTTATCCGAATGCTCTTTCTGGTGGTCAACGTCAAAGGGTTGTTATCGCCCGGGCACTTGCTTTGAATCCCCGAGTTCTTATTGCCGATGAGCCGGTTTCGGCCTTAGACATTTCAGTCCAGTCACAAATCCTGAATTTACTGAATAATTTAAAATTGGACCATGGACTCACTTACCTCTTCATCTCCCACAACCTGAATGTTGTCCGGCATATGAGTGACCGGATCGCTGTCATGTATCTTGGAAGAATTGTGGAACTTGGAGATTGTGAGGATGTTTACTATCGGCCGAGACATCCTTATACAGAGAGTCTTCTTTCATCCATCCCGCACCCAAAAAAGCTCACGAAAAGATCTGATCACAGGATTGTCCTGCAGGGGGATGTTCCTGATCCAGCACATCCACCTTCTGGATGCCGTTTTCATCCGCGTTGCATATATGCAACGGACAAGTGCAAGTTTGATGATCCACATCTTGTGTCAGCTGGTCCATCACATTCCGCAGCTTGTCATTACACCAATAGCCTGTCTTTGCGTGGGGCCGATTGAGACCATGCCTCATCATAGTCCTTCATCGCTCGCATTCATTCTGATTACAGCCGCTATCCTGGTGGGCTGCCATGATGGAGATGCTGGTTTTCGTTCTGGAACCGACATATATGCGATTTCAGCTCAAGAAAACCTTGAATTGAAGGAATCCCCCCTCCTTTCCGAGCAAGTAAAAAAGGGGAATTTGCCACCTCTCGATGAGCGTTTGCCAGAGCATCCGATCGTCGTCCCGGTCGTTGAGCGGCTTGGATATTATGGCGGTATCTGGCGCCATTACCATATCGGCACAGATATGCTCACAATGCGTTTCATAAACAACTACACACCATTGGTTCGCTGGAATTCAGATGTTTCAGATCTTGTTCCGGGGCTTGCGGAATCATGGGAATTCAGTCCCGATGGGCGCAATATCACTTTTCATCTTCGCAAGGGAGTCCGATGGTCCGATGGGGAATTCTTCACTTCACGGGACATCTTATTCTGGTGGGAGCTGTGCAATGACCCCCGTGTTCCCATAGTTCCCCCCGAATGGGCTTTTGTGAATGGAAAACTGATGGAGGTTACTGCTCCTGATCCTTACACGGTGAAGTTCAGCTACAATGACGCATTCTATTTTATGCCAAATTTCATGGCGACGGGATATTGGGTTCCAGAAAATATGCTTATTCCATTTCACTACATGAAGCAATTTCATCCCGATTACAGCCCGCAGTTCACAGACTTCAAAGAATTCCTCCGGAAGAACGGGTATCAGAATCTTGCGGTTGGAGCTGCAGATAACACAGAACGTCCAACTCTCTGCCCATGGAAACTCAATTTTTACTCGAGCACTGCCGATCGAGTGGTTTACGAACGTAATCCTTATTACTACGCGGTCGATTCAAATGGACGGCAGCTGCCATACATTGACCGGATTGAATCACTACGTATGCAGAGTGATGAGACTGGCATTCTGTTGATCATTGCAGGCCAGGTCGATGCTCAGTTTCGCCTGATCGGCCAAAACAACTATGCTCTCTTGAAAAGATTTGCAGACCGAAATGACTACAGAATTCTCCGCTGGCAGGAGGGCACTGCAGCCTGGTACTCAGTATGCATCAACTGGGATGTTGAGGATTCCACCAAACGGACCCTGTTCAGGGATAAACGATTTCGTCGAGCACTCTCGGTTGCCATCGATCGTGATAAAATAAACCAGATTGCATGGCATGGTCTGGGGCGCCCCCAAGCTGCGGCAATCACGGATGAATCCTGGCATTTCAGGTCTCCAGAAGGCCAAGCTGTTCTCAAAGAATGGATTACCCGCTGGTCACAATATGATCCAGCCCTTGCCCAGGAATACCTGGACCAGTGCGGATTGAAAGAACGTGACTCCGACGGTTATAGAATATTCCAGGGGAAAAGATTTGAAATCCTTCTGGAGTATTTTGATGATTCAGTTGCCTCCGATGAAGCTTACCTGATCTCCAATGACTGGAACAGCATTGGTATCAGAACATTGACACGACGATCGGTAGGTTCAGACCTCTGGACAAAGGTGCGTGGAGGCCAGTTCGATATGTATCTCCAGCACAACTCTGAGATGGACCTTTTCAGTTTTCCCGCCTGGGTTTTCCCAACTACAGATATCAACTGGCACCCAAAGATCGGCAAGTGGTACATGACAGGTGGAAAGGAGGGTGAAAAACCTGATGGAGTAATGGCCGAGCTGCTGGAGATTTATGAGCGTTGCAAGAAGGAACCCGACCTGGCCAAACGGCATCGCCTGGTTCTTGATGCCATCCGCCTGCACCTTGAAGAAGGTCCATTCATGTTGGGAACGTGTGGAAGGCAGCCTGACCTCGTAATAACAAAAAAGAATTTTCGAAATGTTCCTGAGAATGGCATCCTTGGGCCCCACGCAATATGCCAGCCTGGTTCAAAATGGCCTGAGCAATTCTTCATTGATCCTTACATGGATATTGCAGACACCATCCAATGATCTTCTTCATCTTTTACCGCCTTCTTGCCTTTGTCCCCATGCTTCTGCTGATATCCATAATCACATTTGTCATCATGCAATTGCCTCCAGGAAGCTTCGTCGAGAACCGTATCGCCGAACTTGCAAATATTGGAGGAGACTCGAGTTCTGTCGCTCAAATTGATCAGATCAAAGCACGTTATGGTCTGGATCGCCCTATCTGGGTGCAATATACACTGTGGATCGAGGGGATTCTTTTGCATGGTGATTTTGGCGAGGCATTCGCCTACAACAAACCAGTCAGCAAAGTCATCTGGAGCTACATGGGATATACTCTCCTAATATCATCACTGAGTTTCTTTCTCGTCTACCTGATAGCCGTGCCTTTGGGTGTTTATTCGGCAGTACACAGATATGACTGGCAGGGACATATGATTAGTGCCATGAGTTTCATCGGCATGTCGCTGCCCGGATTTCTCCTGGCTCTTTGCCTGCTTGTATTCGGGATATTTTACCTGGATCATGCATTCATTGGCATTGTATCTCCTGAATATCAATTCAAACCATGGGATGCTGAAAAAGTCTGGGACCTTCTCAAGCATTTGCCGCTTCCAGCCTTTATCGTCGCAGTTAATGGAAGCGCCGGATTAATCAGGATCATGAGAGGGAACCTGATTGATGTCCTTGGCCAGCAATACATTCGGACAGCCACGGCAAAAGGGCTGCCACGCCGGAGTGTAGTCGTCAAGCATGCTTTTCGGATGGCAATCAATCCACTTATATCGATTATCGGAATGAGCCTTCCATCCCTGTTCTCAGGTTCGGCTATTGTCTCAATTGTCTTGAACTTACCCACAGCGGAGTTCCTGCTTTATGAAAGTCTGAAAACACAGGACATGTATCTTGCTGGAGCATTGATTCTCATGCTCAGTCTGCTTCTCCTTATTGGAAATTTACTCGCCGATGTTGCTCTGGCCTTGGCTGATCCGAGGATCCGATATGAGTGATAACCAAAGGCCTGCCAGATTGTCTTCTGATTCCGATGGAATAACCGAGAAAGGTCATTCTCCAGCCGCTATATTAACTGAACGACAACGAATCTGGCGGCGATTCAAACGCTCCCGATTCGGGATCCCGGGGGGAGTATTGGTGATACTTCTCTACACCAGTGCTTTGTTCGCTGGCTTCCTTGCTCCATACGACTGCAACAGACAATTCATTCATCGAGTTCACGCCCCTCCCCAGCGAATACGCTTTTGGGATCAGGGAACCTTTCACTGGCCATTTATTTACGATTACAGAATGGCTTTCACGGAAGATGGTCTGGAGAGGATTTACCAGGTTGACAGGAAATGCAGATATCCCATCCGTTTTTTCGTTCAAGGCGATACCTATCGCTTTGCTGGCCTGTTCTCAACCAATGTACATCTTTTCGGCACCGAGGGCACCGAATGCTTCATTCTGGGGACCGACCGGATGGGCCGGGACCTCCTGTCACGTATTCTTTATGGAGGAAGGATCTCCCTGACTATCGGCCTATTAGGAGTTGCCATCACGTTGGTGCTGGGAACAGTTATTGGGACTGTTTCAGGATATTACTCAGGATGGATCGATGTGCTCATACAGCGGCTGATCGAACTGCTGCTGGTGTTTCCAACCATTCCTCTCTGGATGGCACTCGCAGCGGCCTTGCCACCCCATTGGTCACAGTTGAAAGTTTATTTCGGAATCGTAACCATCCTTTCCTTTGTCGGCTGGGGAGGCCTGGCCCGTCAGGTACGAGGCATGGTGCTCTCGCTCAGAGAGCGAACCTACGTTAAGGCTGCACGATCTTTCGGCTGCAGCGATGCATATATCATATATAAGCATCTCATTCCTGGCTGTTTTAACCACCTGATCGTAATCGCCACATTGTCGGTTCCAGGAATGATCCTCGGTGAGACAGCGCTGAGTTTTCTGGGTTTGGGAGTTCGCCCCCCGATGACCAGCTGGGGAGTCCTCCTCGAGGAAGCACAGCATGTCAGGGTAATTGTAGGCTTCCCATGGCTCCTTGCTCCTGCGCTGCCGGTTCTCTTGACAGTCATTGCATTTAATTTTCTTGGAGATGCACTCAGGGACTCGATTGAACCCTGATATTCCTGAAGAGAAATCATACTAGAGCCTGTTGAAGAAAGGATTTTAAAATGTTTCATTACAAACCATCCGATGGATATTTCGGCGACCCGATCCCTTTTTTCTGGGATGGGACATACCACATGTTTTATCTCAAAGCGCCTTTGGAACCCGCTCGCCATGGGGCGGACTCCACTTCGTACGCGCACATTTCTACGAGGGACTTCATTCATTGGAAAGAACATCCTCCAGTAATATCCCCCGAACAGGGGGGACCTGATGAAAAAGGCTGCTGGACTGGCTCTATAATCGAGAAGGATGGAACGTTCTTCCTGTTCTACACAGGCCACGATGGTGGGCATCCCACAAGGCCGCAATCTATCTGTCTGGCGACAAGCGAAGATCTGGACAATTGGACTAAAAGCCCCCTAAATCCAATCTTGCTTCCTGATACAGATTTATATGCGATAACAGACTGGAGAGACCCTTTTGTTTTCTGGTATGAGGAAGAGGAAACTTACCTCATGAGCATCACAACCGTTACAAAAGAGGGAGGATTCTGGAAAGGGGGAGCTCTCGTCATGGCGCACTCGAAAGACCTTCGAGAGTGGAAGGTTGAAGAGGTATACTACAACCCGGGGAATCATGGCTATCCAGAATGCAGCGACATCTTTCGTATGGGACGATACTGGTATCTTGTCTGCAGCATCTTCGACAAGACATGCTACAGGATTGGAGAGACTCCCCGCGGGCCTTGGAGGACTGGTCGTAACGACAGCTTCGATGGGGTCCTCAACTATGCTGCAAAAACGATTTCAGATGGTGTTAACCGATATGCCGTTGGTTGGATTCGAACAAAGGCCGGAAACATGGACAGTGGAAATTGGGAATGGGCAGGACATCTTTCTTTCCCGCGCCAGATTGTCCAGGACGATGATGGCACACTGCATTCCAAAATACCTGATCACTTCACGCAGATCCGGGGTGGATGCCATTATGATATAGACAGCATGAATGGAGCTCCGCCATCCTTGAAAGGCCACTGGTTGAAGTCTTCGGTGGGTAGCTTGACTGTCGATTCACCGTTGTATGCCGAATTACCCTTGCGTAGCCATTCATCTGCCTTCGATATCACCATTGAGTTTATCCCCTCTTCATCGACGAAGGCTTTAGGACTTGTTTTTCACTCAGACTCATCTATCAACCACCCCGGATATGAGTTGGCTGTAGATTTGCAGCATCACCTGTTGATATTTCGAAAACATACAAAACGCTTTGGTTCTTATGCCTGCCAGGATTTGCTGTATCAGGAAGAAAAACCAGTCTGCCTTCGCGTCATAGTTGAAAGAGGCATAGTCGAGGCATCTGTCAATGACCTGTGTACACTCTCTTCCCGTTTTTATCACTTTTCTGAAGAACCAGGAATTCGTTTCTTTGTTGAAGAGGGAGGCGGGACTCTTACCAGGGCTATTGTTTACGAATTGGGCCAGGCTCCTGAACCGATACCGGCTCATGATCAGCTCCTCAAGATATAGATGGGAGGCATGCCAATATGTTGATCCAGCAAAACGCTTGGCATCCAGCCAGATTGAAAGTTGTTCTTGGACTCCTTGTGTTGATGGCAGCAGGTCCCATTTACACTCAAGCTGATGATCTTGTCCCCCGTGTCCATTTCAAACCAAAGGATGGCTGGCTTGGGGATGTTCATCCAATCTTTTGGCGTAACGAGTGGCATGTATATTACCTTGAGGTTCCCCATGAACCCATGCGACATGGACTCCACGGAATTCACTCTGCAGATGTTGTATCCAGCGACTTAATTCATTGGAACGAGCATCCGGTTTATCAAGAGGAACCGAACCGCCCCTGGTGGCTTATCGCTAACATCATCCAGGATGGCACGCTCTACTCGTTCTACAATGGAGAAGACGGAATCCATCTTTCAGTATCGACAGATGGAAAAACTGGCAGGCCTTACCTTAAAAATCCTGTGATCTCTTACGACTCCGTTGATGTAGCCCAGTTGAGAGATCCCTCAGTCTGGAAAAATGAGGAAACCGGAGAGTTCTGGATGGTCCTTGCAGCAAAGAAATCGACGGAAGTTCACCACTTTTACTCGGGTGCATTTTACTACACTACCTCAAAGGATCTAATCCACTGGAATCCAGTCAAGGTTCTTTATGATCCAGGAGGAATCAATGTCCCGGAATGCCCTGAAATGTTCAAACTGAATGGCAGATACTACCTCCTGGGAAGCTGGGGAACCGACCGTGTTGGCATGGGGCGATACAGGATCTCAGACCATCCTCATGGACCCTGGCGACGGTGCCGGACGGAGAGTATTGATGGAACCGATATCTCCGCCCCCAACACCGCCTCAGATGGGAAAAGGAGACTTTTTTTTGGCTGGATACCAACTTATAGCGGCAATGTTGACTACGGTGCCTCTGAATGGGGAGGACATCTTGCGTTCCTCGTGAAATCTGGTCTGCCTCAGATGGCACCCTTTACAGCCGCCCTCCCGTAGAACTGGAAACACTTCGTTCAGGCCAGCTTCTCAGCTTGTCAGGATTGAATTCAGCAAAAGTGATTGGGGACTGGCAAACAGCACCCCGCGAATTTGCTACATTACCTGGAAGCGATTATGCAGAGATTTTGTTCCCTGTCACACAAACGAGATTTGAAGTGGCATGCCAAATAACCCTATCGGAGGATTGCCGTCATGCGGGAGTGATAATTCGTGAAGCTGGAAGTGGCTTCCCCGGATATGAAATATCTGTGGATGCATTCCATCGCCAGCTGGTTCTTCGTGAACATTTCGAGCGGAGGAAAATACTCGCCTTCCAGTCGATTGAAATCAGGCCACAACAGCAGATGGAATTAAGAGTTATTGTCGATGGGAGTATCATCGAAGCCTTTCTCGACAATCGGTTTTCTCTGGCCGGACGTGCTTATAATAATCCCGGCAACCAACGTTTTGGATTTTATTCTGACTCCGGCCATTTTTCAGTCCGCGACTGTACTGTTTATGGCCTGAAAGAGATCTTTTCCCCCTCTGAAGAATCAAAATTGAGCACAGACATCATACCTGACAAAACGCATCAGCCGGGGAGCTGTCTATTCTTCCCCCAGGCTTCTTCAAATGCATATTCTCCATTTGATCCAGCCATGAACTTCTCGGGAAGCTTCACACTGGAGTGTTGGATTAAACCTCTGCCAGGAACAGGAAGAACAAAAAGGAACCTGATCGTTAAGGGAGACGGGACCAAACCTGGATACCATTATGGCCTGAATCTCATGTGGGGAAATTCCCTGGAGTTCTATTTCAAGACGAATTCTGGTTTTGCCTCCCTGACTTCACCAAATGACTCAGTGATGGATGAAGGAAAATGGGTGCATGTTGCCGGGGTGTATGATGCTGAGGTTTCGGAGATGCACCTCTACAGGAACGGTCGAAGAATTGCTTCCCAGCAAAGTCCACCTGCCGGGTTGTTATCCGGCAACATGGGGGCCCTTCGCCTCGGGGCAGCCGCTGGCCTGCCAGCAGCAAATCCTTTCCTCGGCTTGATGGATGAGGTTCGTTTATGGCGTGTTGCACGGTCCGACGACAAAATCCTGCAAGCCTTTGAAAAGCCTCTCCTTGAGGATGACCGTGATGGCCTGGTCATCTATTGGGATTTTGATGAAATACAGGCGTGTAATTTGAATGGAGTCCAAAAATTGTGTTCGCCAAACAAAGTACCGGATTTCAGAACGATCAGTGCCTTGCTTTTTGATGGAGCGGAGCGTTTTGGAGAGAACTTCGTTGGGAGTCAAGAAGCGACAGGTGTTTCCAAGTAGGCCGATTGGGGATTGTTATTATTTCTTGGCTTCACACAGGGTTGTGCGTACACCGATATAGCCCGAGAAGGGGACATCCCAGAATTTTTCTCCCTTCAAGTATGCACTGAGTGTTGCACCACAACTTTCACGAACGTGAACCCTCACAGGAAGCACAAAAATCGATGAGGTCGGGGGGATCTTTCCCTCAATCTGATTGATCAACTGATGAGCGGCCACAGCCCCCATTTCGAACGCGGGATGGTAAGCAGTGGACAGAGATGGAATGCATTTGTCTGCGATATCTTCATCATCTCCAAAACTGACGACAGCTACTTTTTCCGGGACTTGCACTCCAAAATCATTGAGTATCTTCAGGACCGATGATGCAAGTCCGTCAAAAAGGCATACAAGAGCATCAGGCGGCTCCTCGGAGTCGAGCATTCCCTTGATCATGTTCCGGAGGTCTTGTTCCACATAACTCTTAATGATTCGATCAGGTTTCACCTGAATGCCATTATGAAGACAGGCTTCAGCAAACCCCTGAAATCGCTCATGCTCTGTGCTGCTCAAGCTGACTTCGCCAAAGAATGCAAAGCGTCTCCGGCCCAATTTTACTAAATGCTCTGTAATGGCATACATCCCGCCATAATTATCAATCACACAAGAGCTAAGCTGGAGATTTGAGAAATAATGCCCGATCATGATGTGAGGAATATCTCTCACCGGTGGAGTCAGAAGCAATTCAGCCAGTTCCAGATTAGGCCGGAATGGCTGAATAGCGATACCTGCAATCTTATCACCCAGGTTTTTCACCAGACGTCTGACCTCTGTCCGGGGATCAATCGGGATCACACCGTTCAATGGTGAGTAACCGCGCTCCGCAACTGCAGTATTGAGTCCCTCCGATATCTTGGCTTCAATTGCATGGTCATTTCCAAATGAGAGCAGGCAGGCGATCAGGCCGCCATGTCCGGTTCGCTTCTCAGCTGTGAGTTTGCTTTTCATGCGCTGCTCCACGATCAATCAGTCTTTTTCTGAGGTTCATAGGAAATTGTCAGGCGGATATCCTGATTATACCGACCAAATCTTTTCCCGAAGAGAATCATGCCTGAAGGAAGATTCCCAACGGATGAGACGATAAATGAGACCTCGATGGGCTGCATAGGCAGTAAATGAAGATCCGCAAGATTGCCTGGTCCGAGATACCTTTCGTTAAGTGTGTTTGCGTGCTCGTCGATCCTCCAT
>LMZT01000022.1 GCA_001567115.1 Candidatus Hinthialibacteria bacterium OLB16
CGAGCCTGTGAGAGGATTGTGTGGATGGCCTGGTCTCCCGCTTCCCGGGTATCGCATTCCCCCCCCGGCATAGGCACAAGGCATGGACAGCTGGTGAGCTGCCAGATACCCATCCAGTTTGACCGCCAATTCTTCAGATTCAAAATAACTCAGCCACCCCTGAACCAGCTGATATCCGGCATCATGCGCCACCTTGAGGTATCCATTAAGTGGCTCACCTGCCTTCACTGCATCTCCACCGAAAATGTAAAGCTGAGCAGCGATTTTCGATTCCGGGATGGTCATGGCAGCGCCCTCATTCGATAAAAAATGACAGAGTGAAAAAATCAACAGGCATTCAATGATTCGATGTGTGAATGAAAACCGGCCTGGAAGTGTCGGATGATCCGCATGGTCCATCTGGCTTGATTGGAACACCTCATCGATGGAGGCCAAAAGACTCATTTATTGAAAGTCTTGATACGCTTCCCAAGCATCTGGCGAACCTTGTCACCAAACTCCGGAATGTTAAAAGGTTTCGCCAGCCAGTCATCCGCCCCGGACTGGAGCGCCCGGTCAATATTTTCCGGGCTGGGATATCCGGTCAGAACGAGGATCTTCGTCCCCTTCAGGTTGGCATCGGAGCGCACCTGCTCGATGACCGCATACCCATCCGCTTTCGGCATCATCAGGTCCAGGACCAGCAAGTCCGGATAAAAGCTTCCCAGCTTGATGCAACCCTCGACCCCATCTTCGGCTTCTTCGATCTGCAGGTCCTCATCGATCCGTTTCAGTGCCTGAACCACCACTTCACGGATGGTTTTCTCATCATCCACCACAAGGACTCGATGCGCACGTTCTCCCTCGAGGTCCGGCGGAATAGGTATGTCATGCTGGCGCATGAAATCGATGGCCACATCCGAGGGAATCCTGAAACGGCCCCCGGGTGTGGAGTGCGCACGAAGGGATCCATTATGGATCCAGCGGCTGACTGTTTCGGTTCTGACAGAACAAAGGCGGGCAAATTCTCCAGTCGTCAATGCTCTTGCCACTTGGTCAATCCCCCTTCATTTTTCATCATAAAAAAATGTGGTGAAATTATTGTCACTTTCCGGTTTGTAAGTCGGATTTCAATGCCGAATAGCGACTGTTCGGATTCTATAACAATATCATTTCAGGCGTGAATGTCAAGAATTTCAAGACCCAGAACATGATTTTCTTGCTTTATCATGGGATGAAGGGCTGGTACAACTTGACTTTTACCACAAGTCCGATAGCGGGATCTGGTTCAAAATTTTACTTCCTCGATTTCCTCTATTCTTATTTTTTTCTGATCCAGAGCCAGCCCTGCTCACCATGCTCCTCCGCATAAAGGATGGCATGCCCTTCCTGGCGGATGCTGCGGGGCACATTCCGCAAAGGCTCACC
>LMZT01000023.1 GCA_001567115.1 Candidatus Hinthialibacteria bacterium OLB16
ATTCTGGAAGGTAATGGTTGCAAGTGTCTGGTTCTCACGTTCTATTCGAACGCCTTCTTTGGCTTCAACCGCCTGGTGGAGGCCATCGCTCCAGCGCCTTCCAGTCATGAGGCGGCCGGTAAATTCATCCACGATGATCACCTGGCCATCCTGGACAACATAATGCACATCCAGCTGGTAAAGGTGGTGGGCACGCAGAGCCTGGTCGAGGAAGTGCACAATCTCGAGGTTCTCCTCGCTGAACATGTTTTCCAGGCCGAGAAGTTTCTGTGCTCTTTCCATGCCCTCTTCGGTCAGCATGACATGGCGGTCTTTCTCATCGACTGTAAAATCCACCTCACGCCGCAGGTTCGGTATGATTCGATTCACCCGGTAGTAGGTATCAGGAGACATCTCCGCCGGTCCCGAAATAATCAGCGGAGTTCGGGCTTCATCAATCAGGATCGAATCCACTTCATCGACAATGGCATAATGGAGTTCTCTCTGCGGCCGGTCTTCGGGAGCGACAGCAAGGTTGCTGCGCAGATAGTCAAAGCCAAATTCATTGTTCGTTCCGTAAGTGATATCCGCCTGGTAGGCTTCAATTTTGTCTTTTGGATCCTGGTCGTGCTGGATGGCGCCGACAGTCAACCCCAGGAAGCGGTGAATGGGGCCCATCCATTCCATGTCACGCCGTGCGAGGTAGTCATTGACCGTTACAATATGAACCCCCCGTCCTTCAAGCCCAATCAGGTAAGAAGGCAAGGTTGCAACCAGTGTTTTTCCTTCACCGGTGGCCATTTCAGCGATCTTCCCCTCGTAAAGAACTGTCCCTCCCATCAACTGCACATCGAAATGGCGCATTCCAACAACCCTTCGGGAGGCTTCGCGGACTGTGGCAAAGGCCTCCGGCAGGAGCGCATCCAGGCTTTCTCCATTTGCAAGGCGGGTTCTGAATAAAGTGGTCTGGGATTGCAGCTCGGCATCACTCATTGCCTGCAATCCAGGTTCAAGGCTGTTAATGCGGTCAACAAGCGGTTGAAGCCTTTTGGCCTCACGGTCGCGTTTATTTCCGAAAATCCGGGTGAGAATCTTGTCAAGGATAGTCAAAGGTTAATAAGCCTCCATTCGATCAATCAAATTCTTTCAGCACCATAAGAAGCAGATGGCATTTGTGGCAAGACTCTCCCGTTCCTACCCCATTCTCCTCTAGGATAACCCAACCATCCATGGACGAGAAAGGGTATCCCCGGTAGTGGATTTGTTTATCAACATCTTACTGTTGTTTTCAGCCTGTGTGGGAGGGTTTTTACTTCCACTGACTGTGGTCAATCGCCTCTTTTCCTGGTTATCCGACAGCAAGTTCAAGGCTTTTCTCGAAGTGCTCCTGTATCTGCTCAGTTTTATAATCCCCGTGTGGCTGTGTTGGGCTGCATATTCCCAGGATCGAACGATCCTCTCCAGTCTTTCTGCCGCCCCCGTGCTTTTTCTGGGAATAGCCCCTCTCTGGATGACCTTCGCTGCCTATACCTGCAGCGATATCTTCACTCATCTTAAAGGAAAACCTGTTATTCCCGAAGCATCCATTTCACAATCCACCTGTCCTTACCAGATGAGGCCGGAAGATCCGGGGATCTTCATGCCCGCCATGAACCGGATTTACCAGCTGGATCGCACCCTTCTTCGCATTGAAATCGATGGCCTCAATCCCGGTTTGAGAGGTCTGAGGTTCGGCCATCTTACCGATTTTCATCTTGGAAAGCATTGTCATCGCAGTTTTCTCAAACATGCAGTCGATCTCATCATGGCTGAGAAACCGGACCTGATTGGAATAACCGGCGATTTTGTAAATTTTCGCAAATACATGGATGACTGTTTCGATGACTTGGCGGAGCTGGCTGCGCCTCTCGGGATATATGCGGTCCGTGGGAACCATGACTACTGGGTTGGGGCGGATCTGATTGAACAGCGGATCGAGGCGCTCGGGTTTGTTCTGCTGGATGATAAAACACTCGAACTGCACAAAGACAACCACCCATTTATCCTTTCCGGAACCGAGCAGCGATGGAAAAAAGATCCCCCTGATGTCGATCATTTCTGCTCCGATTCCAGCCTGTTAAAAATTGTTCTGGCACACACCCCTGATGATTTTCCGCTGCTTGTGGGGCACAACCCCCACCTGGTGATCTGCGGCCACACCCATGGGGGCCAGGTCTGCTTCCCGTTTTTCGGCCCTGTGGTGGTCCCTTCGGTCTATGGCCGCCGGTACGCTTCAGGTCTGTTCAAAGAAAAGGAGAGCCTGCTGTATGTCAGCCGGGGAATCGGCTGCTATCCGCCATTCCGGATGCTCTGCAATCCCGAAATTACGATCGTTGAGTTTGTCTGAGCCAGCGCTGCCGCCACACAGATCAGTTCACCCATCCCTGTGAACCGTTTCAATCATGGTGAGGATATTTTCGACTGGGGTCCCCGCCTGAATGTTGTGGCAGGAACAGCAGATATATCCCCCGCCTTTGCCCAGAGTCTGCAGGCAGTCCAGAGTTTCCTCACTGACCTGCTGGGGTGTTCCGAAAGGAAGGACCGCCTGATTATCGACCCCGCCGTGGAAGATAATCTGATCCCCATATTTCTGCTTGAGTTCAGGCATCTCCATGCCCGGGCAGGCATGTTGGATCGGGTTCAGGATATCGATCCCGGCCTCGATCAGATGAGGAATCAGTTGATCAACCGAACCATCGGTGTGATAGAAAACCCGTTTCCCATGGGAGTGGATCAGCTCACACCAGCGTTTGAGGCGTGGAGCGAAAAATTCCTTCCAGGTCTTGAGGGATAACATCAATCCATTCTGGTTGCCCATGTCATCACTGACAAAAACCAGGTCGGCTTTATCGGGAGCCACTGCAAAGAACCGTTTGAGCAGCTCGGTCTGGACAGATTCGATTCGATCCAGAGCCGCATGGACAAATTCAGGATTCATCACCAGATCCATCATGGCGTTCTCCAGCCCGCGCATCCAGCAATAAATCTCAAATATGGAGACCCATGGCCCGAGAGTGACAAACTCTTTCCCCCCACGGCCAGCCTCTGCAGCCATCGCTTCGTAATCAAAAAGGTCGACATTCGGCCACCAGGGATAATCATCCAGTGATTTCGGTGTGTCATATTGCGCCAGAGGAAAATCCAGGAATTCATCATAGGCCGCCAGCCCTGCCTGGATGCGCTGCATGCGCATTCCCCAGAAATTGGTCGATTCGTTCTCACTCTGAGGTTGCCGAATCGGCCCGGCATACCTGGCTGAGAACCAGAGGATTTTATCGATCCCCAGAATTCGGTAGAGCTCCAGTTCATCCTGCACCCCGGCATATTCACACAGAGATTCATGCACCTCGCCAGTGCACCAGATATCGACAGGAATGCGGTCAACCGGCTGGCGGTCCAGGATGGCAAGGACTCTCTCTCTGGAATTCATGGCTGTTGATTCACCTCTGCATCGGTAATTGCCGGGGCTTTCCCCGCATCTCTTCGATATATTCCCTTTGAATGAACTTCTGTGACAGTTCGCAGCCTGCTCATGACCAGTGCCAGGATATAGATGACACAGGCCAGCAGGATGATGGTCGCACCGCTTGGAAGGTTCGGTTGGTAACTTAGGAGGATTCCCAGGTCATTAACCACTGCACATAGCAGCACCGCCCCAGCCATCATCCCCAGCAAGGTCTTGCAAAAGAGGCCTGAGGTGGCTGCGGGGAGTGTTAAGAGAGCAATCACCAGGACAATCCCGACGACATTCACCAGGACCACCACAGTCAAAGCGGTCAGAATAAGAAGCAGAAGCGTGAAGAACTCGACATTGAGTCCCCGCAGGCGCGAGAATTCCTCATCGAAGCAGACCGCCATCAGGGGGCGATGAAAAAAAAGCCCGGCAAGGACCACTATCACATCCAGCCCGATTAACAGCCGGATTTCGTTATCCGAGACCAGAAGAATATTCCCGAACAGGTAGCTCATCAGGTCTTCGTTATAACCCGGTGTTTTATAAATGAACACCACACCGATCGCCATTCCAAAAGCCCAGACAGCCTGAATCACCGTGTCCTCTCTCTGGCGGTAGTGGAGGCTCACCAGCCCGATCACCATGGCTGCGGCCAGCGCGGACAGGAGGGCGCCATACAAGGGATGAAACCACTCCCAGCCACACACCACCTGTAAATATCTGGCTGCTCCCAATCCGCCCAGGACACAGTGGGCAATGCTTCCGGCGATGGATGATATCCGCCGGGCGACCACATAAGTTCCAACAATCCCACAGGCCAGGGCTGCCAGCAGGCCGGTCAGCAGGGCATTCTGCAGAAACGAATGCTGGGTGAGGGCCTCAAGAAAGGTCATAACGGCCCCCCATGAAAATGCCCGCAATCCACATCATGGCGGATCACACGTATCTCACCCCCATACATCTCGCGGATCACATCACTGTCGATCTCGCTGGTCGGGTGAACCATCACCTTCTGTTTCACACACACCACTGTCTTGACAAATCGGGATACAAAGCCGAGGTCATGCGACACGAGCACCACAGTCATCCGTTGATTGAGATGGACCAGCAGCTCATAAAAGGCCTCTTCCATGTGGATATCGAGGTTGGAGGTTGGCTCATCGAGCAGTAATATGTCGGGATTGCAGGCCAGCGCTCTGGCGATCAGAACCCTCTGTTGCTGGCCACCCGAAAGGGCCGAGAAGCTCATGCCGGCGGCATCGGCCAATCCAACTTCATCGAGGCATGTGATGGACTGCTGCTTTTCCCTGTGCCGCAAAAATCCCCAGGGCAAACCTTTCTGAATCCTGCCCATCGACACCACTTCGAGGACACTGACAGGAAAAAGTGGGTCGAAGTGAGGCCTCTGGGGGATATAACCAACCCGCTTTCTTCCTTCCCGTGGAGGCTCACCAAAGATCCGGATCGAGCCTCTGGCGGGAGAAAGCAGCCCGAGAATGATCTTTACCAGTGTGGTTTTTCCGCCGCCATTCGGACCAACCAGCGAAGCGAAATCCCCTCGGGGAATCTGAAAGGTGACATCCTCAAGGACCAGAGGCCCTCCGTAGGAAAAGGAAATATCGTCAACCTCTATGGCAGGACAGGGCTGGTGGATCACTGATGTCGGATGAGTCGGCAAATCAATTTCTCCTCGGCCATGGGGGGACCGTGAGAAGATTAACCGATCCAGGCCGGGGATAGAATGATCACCTTATGGATTGTTTGTCCAGTTCTCGATCGCCGATGGAGATTCCGGTGTCTTGCTGGGAGTCGGTGACACTATGGCTGTTTCGGTAGGAGATGGAGTCACTGTGGCGGTCGGATCGGGATCGGCTTTTTGGGATTCATATTCATCGATGACTCCGAAGAACTCTCCATTCGGCCTGAATGCCAGACCGGATGCCTTCCAGTATTGGCCACTCACTTCGACTTTCACATATTCATTCACCATCCCGTACTGTCCACCCAATCCGAGCGAGGACACATCGATGGCCAGCGGATGATACCCCCCAACAGTCATGTGCGGCCAATCATGCACCAGAGGCTCGATAGTATCGAGCCAACTGCCACCACCAGTGACACAGTAGTAGACACCATTGCGGTATCCGCGCTGGTAACCATGCATGTGTCCGCTGAAACAGATCTCCACACCCTTGTTTTCCATCAGGAATTCAAGGCGGCGAGTTGCCGTTTCCCAATCAAGCAAAGCCTGTGTTTTCTTCTTCAATGCGGGAACTTCCATGAGAGGCACCAGGCTCGACCGCAGGAAAGAATCCCCATCGATCCACACCTCACAGAAGGGCGGCCGATGCACAAAAACAAAGGTTAGTTTAGCCTGCTGATTTGCCGGTGAATCCAGATCGCCCTCAAGCCAGTTCAGGACATCATGATTCCGTGTGTCATCATCGATCATGATGAAATGGCACCCGGCATAATTGTAGGAGAAACTTCCCCAGCCTGGGGTCGGTTTGGTGCCCCCGATCAGATCGGTACGGTCTTTGCTCGGCATATCGGCAAATTTTCGGAGCACCGCATTTCTTCCAGGCTCATGGTTGCCCCAGGCGGCAAACCAGGCCTTATCCTCTCCCAGGTATCGGGCGACACGATCCAGGTAATAGGCATGGGTGTCTGTATAACTGCTGCCATTTTCCGCCAGTCACCGCAGGTGGTGCCGAAATGGATATCCGGATCATCCCGCATGTGGCGCATCATGGCTTTGGTTGGCTCATAGGGATCCTGCGGGTAGGTTCCGTGGTTGGTTCCCTGGCTGTCAGACCACACGCTGAAAGCAAAATCGATCGGCTCATCCGGAGCGGTCCGGAAGGTACGGTCCGTACCGGGTGTCCCCGCCTGAAGAACTCGGAAATGGTATTCGGTAAGGGGTTCGAGGCCGGTCAGGACAGCACGGTAGATTTTAGATTGATACCCGGAGTCTTCCATGGTTGCCGAAACAATACTGCCGTACCCGGTATCAAGCCCATATTCCACCTCACAGGCCGGACCCAGATCCAATTCCCACATGACAGTGATTCCATTGGTCTTAACATTTTGGAGGTAGGGTTCTGTCAGATAATGGGCCACACAATCCCCTGTAATGGCCACTGTCTGCAGATCCTGCCATCCAGAGTTGGCTCCATGCTCATCGCGGACCAGCACTTTGATGGTGTAATCTCCCGCACACTCCCAGGTATGATTCAATGCCAGTGAATCAGCCGGGTTGCGCAGTGCGGTCCAATCGACAACATCCCCATCACCCCAGTCGATCCGGTACTGCACCTGATCCTGGTCTTCATCGATTGCCTTGAAAACATAGGCAAGCGAAAAACCAGACTGCCCGCCTGCCGGACCTCCGGACAGAGGATCGAGTGATGGCGGGTGGTTTCCCGGAACATCGGGAACCGGCCCCCCGAGGGAGAGGACCTCATTCGGTGTCAGTGGGCGGTCGTATATGGAAACACGGGAGACTGTAATTGCGGCATCTTCACCATTCTCATCGGCGAACAGGAGGAGAGTGGGATCGAGAGCGAAACGGCCATCGACACCTCCGGAATTTCCCAGAAGGATCCGGCTGCCATCCAGGTAGATGTCGTAAAGCCCGGCGCCATTATCAACCACGATTACAAGCCGATACCAGGTTTGAGGAGATATGGAGCTGGGAGAGTAACCCGATGATCCAACTCCGATCTTTCCTGTTCCAGACTGGACAAAGCAATCGCCATCGTTGGCATTGGTTGGGCTTGTCTGAAAAAAACAGTACCACGGGTCAATCGAGGGAACCACAAAATCGATCAAAATCGACCAGCGATTGACATCGGAACCCCCGCCATTCGGGGCAATTCCGTGCTGGCAGGTGTAATAACTGCCGGGGCCGATCACAACTGCCCCGTCGGAAGGTACCACCCCGGTTGCTGACTGGTGGGAGCCAGACAGTACCAGATTCTGGCCGATGGTTGCTTTCAAAAGATCCTGAGGATCATTGAAATCCCATTGGCCGGTGGGGATGGGTTGCGAAAAACCTTCAGCCACAAACAAAAAGGACAGGAAGGCAAGCACAACAGCAAATCGGCCAAGAGCAAGCGGATGTCTTTTCATTTCAGATCCAGTTCTTTCGGGTTTTTCAGTATTGTATCGGCAGGTTTGGAAAATATCCTCAATTTTTGATCCGGGTTGAGTTTATATATTCCCTGCCTATGGTCAAGATCGTGACCCGTTCCCCTTGGCGTTTTGATATAAGGCCCCACAGCACACTCAAGCCGATGGCGGAAACCTCGGCCCGTGGTTTTTCATTTACCGATGAGAAACGGTATGCCTTTCGGCGGCCATACATCCACAAAGGGAGATCACCCGTTGTCCGAAAGGTCACGTCATGCCGTGCCCCTGCCGAAATGACGCTCTATGGGACGAGAGCCTGGTGCGTTATTTGCCGATCTGATCGACCAGACTGAACACCGGAAGGTATAGCGCCACAACCACGAAACCGATGATGCCACCGAGGAACACAATCAGCAGCGGTTCGATCAATTTGGCAAGCCCATCGACTGCATCATCCACTTCGCGTTCGTAGAACTCGGCGACCTTGTTCAACATGGTATCGATCGCGCCGGTTTCTTCACCGACCGCCACCATGTGGGTGACCAGGGGCGGGAAAATTGAAAACTTCTTGAGGGGGTCGCTGATTGTTTCACCCTCTTTGATCGAATCATGAACATCGAGCACAGCGCGTGAGATGACTTCATTGCCGCTGGTATCTTTGACGATCATCAGTGTCTGAAGGATCGGAACACCGGCTTCCAGCAGTGTTGCGAATGTCCTTGCCCAGCGCGCCACTGCTGATTTCTGCAGAATTTTTCCCATGACAGGCACACGCAGAAGCATGGTATCCGTTCCAAAACGGCCCCATTCATATTTTCGGATGAATTTCCACAGCATCACGATGAAGACCACGGTCAGGATGACAACCCAGAATCGGTTGATGGCCACATCGCTCATATCGATCAGCATCTGAGTCATGCCGGGGAGTTCGGCTCCCAGCTCATCATAAATTCCACTGAACTGGGGGACAATGAAGATCAGAATACCGGCCAGAATCGAGCCGGCGATTCCGAGAACAAAAACCGGATACCACATGGCTGATTTGACTTTGCTGCGAATGGCGGAGGATTTTTCGGCAAAGACCGCAAGCCGGTCGAGAACCTGTTCCAGCGCACCACCGATCTCACCGGCACGGATCATATTGACAAACAGGCGGTCAAAGACGGATGGATATTTAGCCATGCCTTCCGAGAGGGTGTTTCCAGATTCAATTTCACTGGCGATGCCATGCAGAGCATTTCTCAGGTTGGCGCTTTCGGTCTGCTCCGCCAGAATTCGAATGCCGCGCAGAAGCGGCAGGCCGGCCCCGATGAGCACTGCCAGCTGGCGTGTGAAGGGCATCATCTGTTTGAGAGGAACCTTGCCGCGGGTCAGGATCTTCATGAACTGCTTGATGCCCGGCATTTCCTCGAGGGCGACTTTCCCCAGGTCGGCCTTGGCGCGTTTGACCTCTGTCGGGAAGTACCCCATCCCTCGCAGACGATCGATCACAAGTTCTTCAGTCGAAGCCTCAATCTGTCCACGAATTTCTTTTCCTGAGCGATCCATCGCTCGATATGCCCAAGCAGGCATGGTTTTCTGGACCTCCTGGAACTGTTAGTCCTGTCTGTGCCGTTGGTTTGTCTGGAATTGTGCTTCCAGTGCCCAATCAAAACAATATCTTTGAATTCCAAAAGTGTCAAATGAAGATGCAGGATTTTCACACCCCCATTCAGATGCACTCCAGGCACGGATATTTGATATCTCTCCGAAAAAAATGGTTGCGATTCCTCTTAACTAATCTTATATTTTTCATTTCTGAATCTTGAGGCTGACAGGATTCCAACTGCATGGTTCCTCTGCCGCCGCAAATCATCGGATTGAAACCGCATCAGGTTTGCATTTGCCTGCTTCCATTCCTTTTCCTGCCCTCAATTTCCTCCAGCCAGACACCAGTTCCTCAATTGGAATGGTCCACCTACCTGGGAGGAGGGGAGATCGACTGGTGCCGGGATGTCATAATTAACTCCTCAGGTGAGGTGATTGTAACCGGCTTCACAACCTCTTCCTCATGGATTCAGGGAGGTTCCGATACGGACTACAACGAGTATGGGGATGCTTTTGTCGCTGTCTTTTCGCCGGGAGGACAGATGGTCTGGTCTTCGTATCTCGGGGGAGGGCATGAGGATGAGGGTTTTGGGGTGGCTGTCGATGGAAATGGCAATATTTATGTGGCTGGCGCGACTGCCTCGCCTGGCTGGATCCATGGCGGCTCTCAAACAACCTATATGGGTGGGGGGGAGGATGGATTTCTTGTCAAACTCAGCTCCTCGGGCCAGCACATCTGGTCCACTTATATTGGGGGAAGTGAAGAAGATCGCTGCTCAGATATCACCATCGATTCGGAAGGGAATCTTGTTGTTGCCGGGTACACTCGATCTCCAGGCTGGGCGCAGGGAGGTTATGATTTGAACCATGCCGGTGGGAAGGATGGTTTTGTGGTCAAATTGAATCCATCCGGTACCCCCTTATGGTCAACATACCTCGGAGGGGAATTCGATGATATGGCTTATGGGATCATTGCCGACGAATCCGGCAATATCTTTGCATGTGGTTATAGCGGATCCGATGGCTGGGTCTCGGGCGGTGCCAGAACCAGCCTCTGGTATTGGGCTGATGGTTTTGTTGCAAAGATCACAGCCTCCGGCACCCATGTCTGGTCCACGTTTATTGGAGGAGCCATATACGACGATGCTCAATCGATCTCGGTGACTGCCTCCGGGAAGATAGCTGTTTCTGGACTCACGGATGGGAATGACTGGATCTCTGGCGGCTACGACACCAGTTACGATGGAGGGGCGTCCAAACAGGGATTTGCCCTGGTCCTGAATGGAGACAGTTCGACAGCCTGGTCGACTTATGTTCCTCATATTGCCAATTATGGGCCCCTTAAAGTGGCGGTTGGCTCCGATGAAAATATTCTGGTCACTGGCTTCACAGAAATCGATGGCTGGCCCCAAACTGGGTTCGACCTGGCTTATGGCGGCCTCAAAGACGGGTTCATCCTGTCATTGTCGCCCTCCGGGGCGCATGTCTGGTCTTCCTATCTGGGAGGCACCCAGCTGGATCAGAGCCAGGGAATCGCAGTCGACCCGTTGGGAAATATTTATCTCTGTGGAGAAACCAGGTCCGAGGACTGGATATCCGGAGGACATGGGGATTTGGCCATGGGTGAGGGTTTCCTGCTGAAGATCGGCTTTGATAATAATCCAGAAACACCAACTCCCTCAGAAACTCCGGAACCGACCGAAACTCCAAGTCCAAGCTCAACCAACACACCATACGATACCCACAGAATCCCAACTCCAACCATCACTGAAACTTTTACCCCGACAGACACTCACACTGTAACTTTCACCCACACTCCCATGCCCACGGCCACACCGACTGTGACCAATTCTCATACGGCCACACAGATTCCATCACCAACTGCGACTCCCTCTCCAACTGTCACCACTACCTCGACTCCCACCCCGCCACCGACAGTGACTTCGACAGCGACACAGACATTTACACCATCCATAACCTCAACTCATACTGAAACAGCCACAAATTTTACCCTCTCGTACACAGACCCCCACTTTGTCGTTGACGACAACCGCAACGGACACTCCAACAATATCACCGACCCGCACACCCAGCGGGACTCGAACACAAACAATAACCCCAACTTTTACAAAAAGCCGCACCCCGACCCGCAGCCGGTCAGCAACACCCACACCCCAGCAACAGCCGTACAATGACACCCTCAACGACACCGACAGGAACTTTCACCGCACGGCCAACCGCTACCTTATCCGGAACCCGGACCGCCACTGCAAGCCGTACCGCCTCTTCCACCCGTACACCAACACGGACTGCCACCAGTTCCAGAACCCCCACACTGACCCGCTCGATGACCCTGACACGCACCTCTGCACCAACACCAACTCATACAGCCAGCCCATCCAGAACCTGGACAGCCACTTTTTCAGCGACACCTTCGACAACTCCGACATTCACAGCTTCATCGACATCAACGCAGACGCCCTCAATGACATCAACACCCACTCCCTCTTCAACGAGGACAACGACATCAATTCCCTCTTCCACTTGGACCTCGACATGGACCATGACAATGACCAGGACTCCTTCGGAGACATTATCGATGACGAGGACTCCAACCCAGACTTCACAGCCGGCATCGACAGCCACGCCAACCCTCCTGCCGACATCGACACGAACTCCAAAACCCAGCCCGACATTCACCGCCACACCATCAGCGACAGCCACGCCAACAATGAAACCACTGGGAATTTATTTCTGGTGGGAATACTGACAGGAACAGGGGCACCATTCATCGATGCCCCCAGTTTCAATAAGCAGATTGATCAGGATTTGCAGAGAGTTTCGAGGCGCTGGCAGGATTGAATCGCCGCCCTGACAGTGTGGTAATTGATCTTCCAGGCATGGCCCATGTAGTCCCACATCAGATTGTTGTTTTCATCGAAAAGCGGGAACCACTCGCCAACCGGATGATTGATGACAGAATCCATCACAAAACGATGGATGTTTTCATACGCATCGAGGTATTTCCTGTCATTGAAGAGCAGAAACGCATCGAGAAAACCAACCAGGCATTCAGCCTGCTGCCAGAATTCCTTGTTGCGTTCACGTGCAGGCCCCTCATTGGGGCCTTCACAGAATATCCCCCCATTTTTCCAATCGACCCCATATTGGACTGCATGGTCATATAACTTACGGAAGGCTTCGAGGTATTCCCCACGATCCAGATTCAGGATGCGGATTGTGTGGTTGAGGAGCCATGCAAATTCGACATTGTGGCCGAAGCTGGTGTTGTCCAGTGGCCGCCCCTCCTGATCATCGACATCACGATCCGACCCCCACACATCAGCAAAGAGGATGGCGCGCAGAGGTTCCCAGTCAAACGAGAACTGGGCAATTCCGGTTCCAAAGGCGGGATGAATCATGCGTGCAAATATCAGGTTGACAATTTCCAGGGTGCGGTCCCTGTGGACACGGGATCCGGTGGCTTCATAGAGGTTGGTCATCGCCTCCATGAGGTGCATGTGCACATCGAAGGATTTCCGGTCGCCGCCATATTTTCCCGGGCGTTTGAGAGAGAAATCCTCCTCCATGAACTCGTAATAACCACCACGGAAATTATCCGCGATGCGTGTCTGAAGGACATTGTATGTTTTAAGCGCCCACTCCAGCGCAGCGTTATCCTGCGAGGCCATGCAGTATTCGCTGAGGCAGTAAATGGCGAAGGAATGGCCATAGGTGAGCTTGCTCCGGTTGAGGGGAGTGCCATCTCTCTCGCAGGTCCAGAACCACCCTTCATTCTTGTCATCCCAGAAATGACGCAGCATGAAATCCACACCCTGGCGTGCAATATCCAGGCAACGCCCATTCCCCAGCCCGGCGCGATGGGCCGAAGAATAAGTGTAGATCATGCGGCACTGGCAGAGATGGGTTTTGACTGTCTCGCCGGTGGGGTTTCCATTTCGATCGAGGTAAGTGAGATACCCCCCGTATTCTTCATCGACTCCATGAGTCAGCCAGAAAGGAAGGAGTTCCCTGTGAAGGTGGTGGTGCATTTCTTCAAGCAGTTTTTCACAGCGTGGATCTTTCATTTGTATTCCTCCAAAGTGGGTAACTGTCAATCAACCGGTGTTTTTGTCAAGGAACCGCTGATCGGACCACGAGATCGTCATAATAGATTTTTTTCCCCGAAAAGGGTGTTCCCCAGATGGAGGCCCTGCCTTTGGGCGGCTCTTTCGCATCTTCAAAGGATACCCAATCAGCCGGCTCTTCCGAGCCTTCCTGCCACACTTTGGCTTTTACCAGCCACTTCCCTTCGGAGGTTGTGGCCACTTCGAGCTTGAGGTGAGTCCAGGCACCCGATTTCCATGTGAATGGCGCAGTTGCCTTGACTTCAGTTCCACGATAAATCTCGATCGATTTTTTCGCGGGGGCCACCAGAACCCGATAGCCGCTGACTCCATTCAGCCCAATTCCAAAGGCCGGAAAAGTCCGGCGTGTGGATTCGCTCAACATGCGCCCCTCCACCTGAACCCCCTCTTTCTGGCTGGGGCCAAACAAAAGGCCATAGGATTCGAGAGGCTCGCCGGGCAGTTCGAGCATCCGGTTGCCCTCGACATCGACGATCGTGAATTTCCCATCCAGAATCAGAAACTCCTTGCCCGGTTTTCCGGTTTCTGCGGCACTGAAATCATTCCGATAGAGCTCCCCTGCGGGTGGTGGTGCGGCCTCTTCGGCGGATGAAATTACCGGGATAACCAGGCACAGGAAAATGAAAAACTGATATAGACGCATACCCATCAGACTCCTTCATGAGAGATGTTATTCTCGACTCAGCGAGCTTAGCAGGGGGCCGCGCAGTGCCAAGAGTGTGGCCCCCCCGATCCAGGCCAGGCCATTGACCAGAAGCGCCAGGAGTGTCAACCCGAGAGAGAGCCAGGGTAGATCACCGATGTTGTGTGTGATGTGTGGATATATCGCCAATCCACCAGCCAGGCACCCACTCCCGACACCCACCAGGAACAGCAGACAGTGCTCCTGAAAAATCAGAGATCGCACTTTTTTCCTGGAGTAGCCTACTGCTCGCAGCAGGGCGAGTTCACCCTGCCGATCCAGCACATTCCGGAGAACCAGCAAGCCAAGCCCCATGCTCCCCAGAATCAACCCAAGCCCGCCTAACACCTGGAAAATGGAAAGATATGAGTTCTCCACCGCGAGATATTCAGCCAGCCGTTCACGGCTCAGGGAAAGATCCAGTCCGATATCGGCCAGTGCCTGAGATAAAGCCATTTGGACTGCTGCCAGCGATTGGGCGGGGCAGTCCACCAGCATGAACCGGTATCCGCTTTCAGAGGGGAATTTCTGCTGGAAGTTTTTATCAGAGATCAGGATCCGCCCCTGGAGGATCGAGGCTGCCAGAGTTGCGACAATCCGGACTTCAAAAGGCCTGCCCTGTTCATCGATGTAGGTCAGCGTATCGCCCAGTTTCTTGTGCAGCCCCCAGACCAGGGTGGCCTGGTCGGCAATGCCCGGGAGAATGCCCAGATCTTTGCCTTTGTCAAGCAATAACCAGGGTTCTTGAATGTTTTCACCCTCAATAACCCCTGAAAATGAGAAGGCCTTGCGCTGGTCGAGGAGGTGAGGGTCGACTCCCATGAGCATCGGGGTGTGTGCACGGTTCAGATTCAGACAGCTGGCATCTTCCCCATCCCGAACTTTGAATGGCACAAAGCTGACTCCGGGCAAATCTCCCTTTGAAAGGGCAAAGGTGTTTAATCCTTCCTCCGAATTTAAATCCTGCAGAACAGGGAGAGATGTCGTGCCAACCAGGGGAAATCCCCCTGTTCCCGTGGAGCGCAGATAAGGATTATCGTTTGGATTTTTGCGATTCGCCCCAACAGCGACAATCATAAAGACACCCGCCGACAGAATGGCTGCGACAGCCACACTCCGGCCAGGCCGTCTCCGGGTGTTGCCGAAACCGAGTGTGAAAAGCGAAAGCACCGGCCTGTTCGTAGATGGTGCAGAGCGGCGAAGGCACCCATTGAAGATGAGCAGGATCGCCAGGAGGAGCAATCCTCCCAGCCCGAAAAATGCTCCTGAGGAGTCAGCCGGTGTCAGGAACAGGGATATTATGGCCACCGCCAGCAGCGCCAGGCCAACCGGAAGGGACATTGGCCTGCGGGGGTTGAAATAACCAAGGCTGGATTCGATACCGGCCCTTGCCAGCAGTTCTTTGGGTGGTTTTTGACTTAATTTCCGTGCAACCAGCAGTATCACGAACTCGGACAGGAAGAGGCTGATCCCCGCTCCTTTGAACAGGGTCGCCAGTGGGGCATGGAATAAAATCTGTGTCTCTGAACCCACTGCACCGGACCAGATGGATGCCAGGGCATAGAGAATCCCCTGGGCAAACAGCAGGCCGAATGCCACACCCGCTATTACCCCGATGAACGAAATGACCATCCCCTCCCAGCTCAGCCAGGACAGGACAAAAGATCTGGATAAGCCGACAGCCCGGATCAAGCCGATCTGGCTGCCTCGCTGCTCAATCGAGAACCGATGCAGAAGAGCGATCAACAGGAGTGCAGAAACGATCAGAAAGAAACTGAATCCGAGGAAGAGCTGGCTGAAATCCTGGGCTTCATCGGTGGACTGCCGGGCCTCCTCCTGAACTGGGCGAAGGCTGAGGCCCATTTTTTCTGGTTCCAGGTGCTTGAGGAGGCTGATGGAGAGTTCCGCAATGGAACTGTGTGCACCGGGGAAGCGAAGGGCTGTCAGGCTTCCGAAGCGATTGCTCCACATTTCCTGCCCGGCCTGGAGCGAAACGAACGCCTTGGGAGATCCACGGAAGTGGTCCCAGTAGGCTTCATCCTTGTCACGGATTCGGGATACATCGATCGAAAAACCAGGTTCCCAGTCCCGGCAGTTTTCGGATCCCACCATCCCGGGAAAATCGGGCATCAGGTCCGGATCCAGCCAGTTTCCCTCCACAGGAACAATCTGCCGAACTCGAAATGTTCTTCGATGCTCGATCAGATGCCGCATCGGGCCGAGAACAAAATAAGCCGTTTCAACGGAATCGCCAGCCTGTGCTCCAAGATCATCCGCCAGCCACTGGTTTAACAGGATCTCATCCCGGGACAGTGGTGGTTCGATTCCTCCCGGAATGGGATCCATCGAGGCAACAATCGAATAGGGCGCCGAATGATCTCCCTTACGGATTTCATTGACAAAATAGGTGAGAATCTGTGTGAATGGCTGCCCAGTTTTTCTGGCAGCCTCGAGGACCGGTGGATCGAGAAAAATCCGCCTGGTACGCAACTCTAACTCTTTCCGATTCGAAAGAGTGTGCAGTTCCAGGCCATAATCGGCAAGCTGCAGACACTCCCGGATGCGTGAAAATAAGGATTTGGAATCAGCCGGCTTTGGCAAATTCTCCCGGAGAAGCATCAGATTGGCCTGGCCTTGAAGGTTCACCAGCTCCTGAAGTTTCTCTATGGGAATGAAAACATTGGCAGGAAGCACCTGGCTGGCTTCCAGGCTGAATGAACCCAGGGATTCATCGGAAATGATCTCGATGACTTTTGCACGATGTGCGACTGAGAGATCCTCGATGGTGGAGAGGGGGGCATCGCGAGGCAGCAGGCTTGTTTTCTCAACACGCAGGATCACTTCATCCCCGGGGGATATTTTCAACTTTTCCGCCAGTTTTCGATTCACAGCCACACCCTGAAATGCAGCTGGAGGTTTGCCGGCAAACGACCAGTAGGCGGAATCGACTCCAAGGACCTTGATCTGGTTGGCCCTAAGGTTCTCTTTCATTCCGGTGATCGAGCCATTGAGTTGAAGGACTGGCGCTGCGGTTAAGGAAGCCTTGCGGTTCAGATCATCGGCCAGAGACTGGCGGAAATAACGGTTCTGGGCGAGCAAAACAGATTCCACACCCCCCAGGCGTTTGTGGGCCACCCAGCGAAGGGTGTAGTCCATCGAATCACCGACAAGCAGCGCCCCTGTCAAGACAGTGCAACCGACTGCAACTCCACACATCACTGCACAATGGGAGTATCGTTGGTAAGCCAGGCTGCGCAGGAGGAGTTTGAGTCGATTCATTGCGGATCGGTTATATCAGGAGAAGGTCAATGAGCCTTGGGATCAGATCCAGCCAGCCGCCCTTCTCTGAGTTCATAAACCAGCCCCATGCAGGCGGCCAGCTCTTGTGAATGGGTCACCACCACCTGAGTTACTTTGAGATCACGGTTCAAACCAGCCAGCAGTTCCGCCAGCTGGCCCGCTGTGTGCTGATCCAGAGAGCCAGTCGGTTCATCAGCCAGCAGAAGGGCCGGCTGGTTGATCAATGCCCGCACCACCGCGACCCGTTGACGCTCCCCCCCGGACAACATGCCGGGAAAAGATTGAATCCGATCCTGAAGGCCGACACGCTCCAGCAAATCCACAGCCCTTTTCTCATCTTCCGGAGTCGAGGCCCTGCGGCCATCGGCCAGTGTCGGGATGAGGACATTTTCGATAACGGTGCACTGTGGAAGGAGGTAGTGGGACTGGAAGACAAATCCGAACCGGCTGTTGCGGATTGAGTCCAGGTCTTTGCTGGTGAGTGTTGTCAGGTCCCTGCCGTTGAGGATGATCGAGCCGGAGGAGGGCTGATCCAGTGCACCCATCAGATTCAGCAGTGTGCTCTTCCCGGAACCGGAAGGCCCCATGATGGCCAGAGTTTGCCCGGCATGGATATCGAGCGAGATATCACGAAGCACCTCGATCGTCCGTGAGGCTCCCTCAAGTGGAAAGGATCGGCTGACTTCGCGCAATGAGAGAAGTGGTTCCTCAGGCATGATTTGTTCCAGTGTTTTCAATGATCCAGCGCCGGGACTTCATTTCCGAACGCGGGAGTGCGCCTTTCGGAGCAACCGAGACAGGAATCCGCAGGTTGAAAGCCAGGCGAAACTGCTTCTCAATGGATTCGGCAACTCCCTGTATTGCATCATCCCAGCCATCCGCTTCAATCACCACCCGCATTTCGGGCATCGATGTGCCGCCATGCACCTCAACCCGGTACTCGCCAACCTCGGAGAAAGAACGGATAACGCCTTCGATCGAGCTCGGACAGACATTCACACCTCGTATCACAACCATTTCATCCACCCGTCCGATGATCCCTCCAACCAGGGCGACTTCGGTTCTCCCATAAAGATCCTCCCCTGACCAGACCGGACAGACCAGATCGCCGGTACGATAGCGCAGCAGGGGTGACCCATGGCGGTTCAGAGTGGTCAGGACCAGTTCGCCTGTCTGGCCTTCCAGGGCTGGCTCACCTGTTTCGGGATGAATCACCTCGGCCAGATAAGAGGATTCAATCACATGCAGGACACAGGGGTGATGCGGTGATTCGAAAGAAACCGGGCCGACTTCGGTCATTCCATGATGATCAAAAACCCTGGCTCCGGACCAGGCTGATTCGATCCTGGCCCGGGTGGAGGGAATGCTTCCCCCAGGCTCCCCGGCGACAATCAGCAGGCGGATTTTCGAGGCGGAAAGGTCAACCGCCTCCTCAGCGGCAACCTCTGCCAGACGAAGGGCATAGGTCGGGGTGCAGCACAGAACAGTCGCACCTGATTCGATCAGCAGATTGATCCGTGCCAGGCTGCTCATTCCTCCCGCAGGGATGCAGAGGCAACCCAGGCGGCAGGCCGCATCGAACCCGCACCAGAACCCCAGGAACGGGCCGAATGAAAATGTAAACAGAATGCGGTCCGCAGCATTCACCCCCGCAGCCAGAAAGATCTGCTCCCAGTTTGCAATCAGGCCTTCCCAGCTCTCGGCGGTGTCCAGCCAGCGCATGGGAGATCCGGTAGTGGCGCTGGTCTGGTGAAACCGAACATATTTTTCGAGTGGATAAGTCAGATTTGTTCCAAAAGGGGGATTCTCCTGCTGATCGCGGGCCATGTCGTGTTTGGTGGTAAAGGGCATCCGTGAGGTGAAATCCTGCAGGGAGCCAATCGACCCATCCAGGCCAGCCTTCTCAAGGATCGGGGCATAATAACGGTTGGATCGAACCAGACAGGACAGTAATTGCTGGAGGCTCCCAAGCTGGCCCGCTTCAATCCGCTCCCTGGAGGATTTCTGCGGCCCGATCATTTTGGTGCAGACTCCACTGAAACGGCATGAGGGAGGGAGGGATGTAAACCGGGGGACTGAGCCGGTTTGTAGAGAGTCACCAGGCACCCCCCCAGCGCAGCCAGCAGAATCCCTGTTATAAACTGCCAGCGCAATGCACCCCATCCTCCATGGGGTGGGTGCTGGATCAGGGATACCAGGGCGTTCACCACCGGGGCACCGGCAAAGACAATCGACATGACCACGCTCGGGGTTCCCCGGGCACCAAATGCAAGCAGAACCCCGAAGGCCCCTGCAGCACCAACAATCCCCGCCAGGAGGGACCAGGCCATCCCTTTTACTGGAAAATGCCAGGAAGCCCCATTGGCAACGAGGACACCGATCGGGGCGATGACAGCGGTCAGGAAGTACGCCAGCCCGACAAACAGAAAAGCCTTATACCTTCCATTGATCGGATCACCCATCGAAACCTGGCCGCTATGGAGAAAAATTCCATACAGCCCCCAGGCAACCACAGTCATCATCGAGTACATCAGCCAGGCGGTCCCGGTCTGTCCTGTTGCATGAACTCCCAATGGTCCGAACCTCCTCAGGTTTTCTGGATCGATGCCGGAGCACCCGCTTCTTCGGGGGCGATTTCGATCCAGCGATCGATGAAATCGGGAATCGGAATCGATTTGAATGGCCCATGAGGATTCTCCTGGGTGGCACAGATCACTGTCATTGCCCCTCTGGCGACCTCTTCAAGCTGCTCCCCGAGAACACGTGAGAAAATAAATTCATACCGAATGACCTTTTTCCGTTTCTCGCGGACAAGCAGGTGGATATCCACCAGATCCTCATAACGAAGGACCTGGGAATAACGGCACTCCACTTTGCCACGCGGGAAGCTGACAATTTTCCCATCCCGGGTGCAATGAACGGTCAGCCCCAGTGAACGGTAAAAGGCGTGTTCGGCTGATTCCATGTAACGGAAATAGTTGGAGAAATGAACAATCCCCGCCATATCGGTTTCATGAAACTCGACCATTTTTCGATAGTGAAATTCATAAGCCATGGCTATCCGCCGTTTCTGACCAGGGAAAATGGTTGTGCTCGATCACAGAACATGTCCGGATGGAACCAGCTGCTGCAGGGAGTCGATAAATTCCTGCGCCATACGGGTCATTGAAAAATGATCATGAACCACCTTGCGGCCTGTCTGGTCAAGATGATTGAGTTTCTCAGTGTCAAGCAGGAGGGATTCCAGTGAATCCACCAGGCCATCCGGATCGGTATGATCATACAGGATACCTCCACCAGTGGCAGCGAGCAATTCCGGAAAAGCCGCATGGTCCGGTTGCACAAAGGGAACACCGGCAGCCAGAGCCTCGATGATATAAAGCCCGAAAGCCTCACCATAAACCGCAGGCACTGAAAGGATGCTGAGGCTCTCAAGAAAGCGGATTTTTTCTTCGCGAGTCACATTCGGCTGTATGACAACAGAAGATTCACAGCCTGCGCCGCGGATCCTGTCTTCGATTTTTTTTACAAATCCGGCATCCGAATCGGTCATGGTCCCCGCCGCTGCCAGCCGAAGACCCGGAATGGTGTTTCGCTTTTTGAGCTCGATAAAGGCTTCCACCAGGGTATCCAATCCTTTGACAGAGCAGAGCCGTGCCAGATACCCGATGGTCGGATGACGGGGCCTTGGGATGCTGGAAGAATAACCTTCAAGAGATATCCCATTATAGATGGTCCGAATCTGTTTCTCAGGCAGCCCAAGCCGGGCTTTCATGACACCCGCATAATAGTTCGAGACAGCCACGAACAGGTCGATATCCCTGGCCCGTTCTTTCAGCAGACCCCAGGCCTGGGAGTTATAAGGTGGAGGCAGGGCATCGAGATAGCCATCTTCGCCCTGAAGGGCGCAGACCACCGGGACAGAAAGGGCCTCTTTTATGCGCCGTGCCATTCCGACAAGGAGGGCATTGGAGAGGCTGACGACATCCGGTTTGCCGTACTCACAGAGCCACTCGACCAGCCGGTCAAGTTCCTTGACCTGGTATCCTTCCTCACCTTTGAGTGTCGAAACAGTCAGCTCACCCAGGTCCTTGGCTTTGGTTGCCCCGGTCTTGCGCGAAACCAGGCGCAGCAGAGAGGGGGAATCGAAAAGTGCATCGATCCAGCGTGGAGTCTTCCTGAAGAAGGGGAACTGCTGCTGGAGAAAAGCATTCACTCCGCCATAGAAAAGTGGCGCTACAGCCGTGGGTTCGGGACCATCGACCACCATTGGCAGATAAAGTGGAACCATCAGGCAGTCATGGCCCAGCTGTTCAAGGGCCAGCACCAGGGAATTGTCACGGACACAATTCCCGCAATGAAAACTTCCGGTGCCTGCAGTCAGCTGAACGATTTTCATCAGTCCTGTATCATCCGGCAATTCCACTGCCAACTAAAGCTCTGCCATGCGGCAAGGGTTTCGGCAGAGAGGCAAACTCCGCCATCGCATTCTGCATTTCGGTGAAATCGATCAACACATTCCCGATCAGGCAATCGGTGACATCTCCCTTGAGATGGGGATACTTCCGGATGAGTTTCCCGAAGGAAAAGGCCTGGTCATAAAAGGCATAAACCAGGCTGCGCATGGCTTCGATCCCCTGGCAGGTGGTCTCCCCATAATCGGAAAAACGGCTGGCGGACACATCCCCATCCTGGAGGCACTGATGAACAACTTCGGAAGCCAGATCAGCAGTTTTGAGCGCGAGGAAGACACCCGACGAAAAGACCGGATCGAGAAAGGCGAAGGCATCACCGATCAGAACCAGCCCATCAAGTGCGCAGAAGCGTGAACGATAGGAGTAATCACCGGTGTGATGGTAACCCCCTGTCTGGGTTCCAGGGGTGAGGTGTTCGTGAATCCAGCGGTTATTGTTGATTTCCCTCTGGAAAATTTTCTGGGGATCGCGTCCATCACGATACAGGTAGGATGGCTCGGCAACGATGCCGACACTGACAATGTCATCCTCCTGAGGGATATACCAGAACCAGCCCTTTTGCGGAACATAGGCGACAGTAGTGGCTCCTTCATCGATCCCGGGATCCCGCAAAGCCCCTTTGTAGTAGGTCCAGACCGCCATCTTGTTTAAAGCCGGATCTTTGACCCGCCAGCCATTTTTGTGCATCGAAAGGGCATCTCTTCCACTCGCATCGATGGTCATGCGCGCACGGTATTCAATGGGTTCGCCTTCTTTCGGCTGAGCGATGACACCCACCACCTGCCTGTCCTGCTGAACAAGATCCCTGACTGCAACCTGCTCCTGGACAGCAACACCATGGTTGCGGGCATTGTCGAGCAGCATCTGATCGAAAACCTCACGCCTCACCTGCCAGGTCTGAGCCGCTTCATGCTCCAGGTGGGTGTGAAAATAGAAAGGGATCGAGGCGGATCCATCCGTGCTGACAAACTGGACACTGTATTTTCTGGTGAACGCCGACTCTTTCATCGCCGGCAGCATCCCGATCTTCTCGAGCACGAAATAACCATAAGGAAGGAGAGACTCCCCGATGTGGTAACGCGGGAACTTCTCCTTTTCGAGCAGAAGGACTTTCCAGCCTTTGTCGGCCAGAATGGTGGAAGCAGCCGATCCGGCCGGTCCTCCTCCGATGACAACAACATCATAGTCATGGTTTACAATCATGATTTCTCCTCTGAAATTGTGAGTGGCGGGATTATTTCAACGACCTCAGCCAGGGGCCAGCCATCCAGATCTTTCAAGGTGTTGCAGCGCCCAAAAAGAGGTTGGGGCTGCTCAAGGCCGAGTGCTTTGAGAATGGCCGGATCAGGAATCACATGGATATATGCTGATGGCTGGCTGATATGAGGTATCCGGTTCATGTGCAGAATGGTTCCCAATGGAATCCTGTTCTCCAGGATCAAAGCCCGGTGGGATGGGATGAAATTGGACAGATGAATCTGGATGGCCCCAAATTCGACACACTGCCCATTTTTTTCAAGCACAAGCAGGACTTCCCGTTTGTACAACAACCCCACTTGAACAGAATGGATCACTTTCAGTTTGATCCGGCTGTTGAAGTGGCGCTCCAGAGTGGGTGTCATGTCATTCTGGTGCACAAGCAGATTTCTGCAGATCTCGGGCATTTCGTCCGGATCCACCAGGGATATTTCCGGCAGATTTTTCCCTTCGTAAAAGTCAGAAAGGGGAAACAGCGGGACCTTCCGCCCATGAAGCCTGAGATAGTTCATGTTTTTCCCTCAGAGGCCTGAACCTGGTGGCAAGCCTTGAAGAAATGGTGAAGGATGGAGTCCACCTGCAGCAGCAGCTCCCGCGAAAGAAGCAGATCCCCATTCTCCTGGTGAAGCCATCCCTGATTCCTCATCCAGTCAAACGTCTCCCGGTAGGCCGAATCGATATCGATTTTGAATTTCTCCATGAAGTAGTCTTTTGAGATTCTCCCCAGCTTCATCTGCAGAATGAACTCGCGAATGAAGCGTTCCTGTTCATCGAGCTGGCAGGCACGCTGCAGGGGGAGGAAGCCGGCCTCGATCCGGCTGATGTAATCTGCGAAATCTTTGACATTCTGGAAATGGCAGCCTTTCAGGTGGCCGAAAGATGCCACACCCAGGGCGATCATATCGGCCCCATGCCAGAGCAGATCACGATAGACAAAATGAACCCGGCCGGGATTTCGAACCGCAGTATAGGCGCTGCCGATGGCATACCCCTCCTGTTCAAGGGCCTCGAAAGCCTGCTGGACCCAACGACGTTTGGTCTCCCAGTCGGCGACCGGGGCGGTCATACATCCCGAGGCTTTCATTTCGCGATAGATAGTGGTGTTGAAGGGGATCTCCATCTGGTAAATGGTGACACTGTCAGGCTTCAGGCGGATGGTCTCTTCGATGCAGTGCCGCCAGTTATCCCCGGTTTCCCCCAGCATCCCTGCAATCAGATCGATGTTGATCTGAGGAAATCCGGTTTGACGGGCATATTCGTACATCCGATAAATCTCACCCGAGCGATGGGCGCGCCCATTCAGTTCAAGGAGCGAATCATTGAAGTTTTCCACCCCAAGACTGAGGCGTGTCACTCCCATTTCCCGAAGGGCCTGGAGTTTGGCTTCAGACAAGGTGCCTGGCTCGCATTCAAAAGTGATTTCTTCGGCCTGGTCCCAGGGAAGGACTTTTTTGAGGCCGGCCGACAGGTCGAGCAGCTGATTGGCGGACAAATACGATGGAGTTCCCCCGCCAAAATAGATGAAGCGGAGGTGGCGGTCCCCAATAATGGGCAGCTTTGAATAGAGTGCGAGCTCCTCGATCAGGGAGTGGTTATAGGTTCGAATTTCAGAAGAATTTTTGTCAGTGTAAACTTTGAAATAACAGAAATGGCAGCGCTTTCGACAAAATGGAATATGAACATAAAGCCCCAGGGGAGTCCCGGGACATGGAGGTTCTTTGAGAACTTCGAGCGCGGAAGGAATGGCCTCTGGAGACCAGAAAGAAAAGGGCGGATAGTTGGCGACAAAATAGCTTCCACCACGTGTTTCGTTGTCCGGGAGAACCGGCATGGATTTGGATAATTCAAGACCCATGTTTCTCCCCTGGTCCACAGGGCAGGAGATGGGGTGAAACAGAATCCTTTCCAGATAAAACTATGGTTGAAACAGTTGTCATTGCTGGAATGATGCACCTTTCAGCATCAGCTAAGCGTTTCATTGAATCGAAAAACAGTAGACATAACCATCTTCGGCTCCAATCACAACTTTTCCATTTGAGACTGCAGGTGAAGCGATGGTTCCTTCGCCAAAATCATACTTCCAGAGTTCTTTTCCCTCTGCCAGGGATACCAGATAGAGGTTCCCATCCTCGGAGCCAAACAGAACCTTGTCGGCGCAGATGACAGGGGAACCATCCACCTGACCGCGTGTGCGGAAAGTCCACAGCTGGGTTCCATTGGCACGGTCGATACAATGCAGCCTTTTATCCCGGCAGCCAACCACGACACGATCCGAAGCCACTGCCGGAGAGGAGAAAAAGGGGAAAGACCGATCCTGGTATGTCCAGATGATTCGTGGATTCTTCAGATCAAAGCATAAAAATTTGTTACCATAATGCCCGACATACCCATGCTCCCCGGCCAAGGCCATCGATGCTGCGATGTAAGCGCCCGCATCAATCTCTGCGATTTTCTGGCCATCTGTTGCAGAAACAATGTGGACCCTGGCATCACAGCCTCCCACGACAACACGGTCTTCCAGGATCGCGGGGGAGCCATTGATGAAGTTATCGGTTTCATAGGTCCATTGAGCCTTGCCGGATTCCGCATCGACTGCATGCAGCTTTCCATCATAGCTTCCAACGACAATCGAAACAGGAGCCGCTTCGGATTTCCTGAACCAGTTCGGGCCACCCAGGATTTTATCGCCTGTTTCATATTTCCAGATCAGGTTTCCGGAATCCGATTTGACTGCATAGAGGTGGGAATCGGCGGAGCCAAAAAAAAACTTTTCCATCCAGGACAAGAGGGGAAGATTCGACATCCCCTTCAGTTGAGACGCTCCAGATTTTCTGGCCATTGGAGAGGTCCAGGCAATAGAGCGCCTGATCATTCGATCCGACATAAACTGTGTTTTCCAGAATCGCCGCAGAGGAATGAACCGGGCCGCCGGTTTTGAACCTCCATGCGAGCTCCAGATTGCCCGGGATTGATTCCGAGGTCACACCAGCCAGCGAAGGCCCTCCCCGGTACATCGGCCAATCGGCATTGGCAGGACCGGAATCCATCGAAGCAACAAACGGAATAAACAGAGACCAGATGAGCCTGATTGATCGGCAAAAATGGAATCGATGGAAAAACATCTGGCTGGTTGCCCCCTCAGTGCCTTCATATTATCAACGCTGCGGGCGGCTCGCAACAGGTGCGGATAATCACTGGAACGCGGCATGAAAACCCACAGAGAGGATGTAATGTGGGTTCTGGCAGGGGCGGGGTGCCAAGGTTTTCCCGGGCGCCATGAATGTTTGGGAGTGTGGTGGGATTTATCAGAGGCACGGTGGGATTGTCCGGGCGCCATAGAATGTTCGGCCCTACG